>JAPUIP010000616.1 GCA_027296925.1 Candidatus Poribacteria bacterium
AAGCGAACGACCATGCGGTGCAGGGAAGTAATAGAGGCGCCGCATATATCTTTGTGCGCAATGGGAGTAATTGGAATCAGCAGGCAAAACTCATCGCCGATGATGCGCAAAACTTTGCCTTGTTCGGAAATTCCGTCGGTATCAGCGGGGATACTGCCATTGTTGGAGCATGGGGGGACGACAACGCTGGAGGATTTGATGCCGGCGCAGCGTACATCTTCGTGCGCAACGGGGGCAATTGGAGCCAACAGGCGAAACTCACCGCCCTCGACGCAGACGTAGATGACCGATTCGGGATCTCCGTTGCGATCAGCGGGGACACTGCTATCGTTGGCGCCTATTTTGACGATGACAACGGAAACACGGCTGGTGCGGCGTACATCTTCGTGCGCAACGGAACCATCTGGAGCCAGCAACAGAAACTCCTCGCCAGCGATGGAGGGTCAAATGATCTGTTCGGTGGATCGGTTGCTATTGACGGAGAGACGGTCATCGCCGCCGCAGAGAACAACGAGCCTCCAGGGGGAAACAATGAGGGCGCGGTGTACGTCTTCGTGCGCAATGGGGTCACGTGGACTCAGCAGCAAAAACTCACCGCCTCCGACGCGATGGCAGCTGACCAGTTCGGCTGGTCTGTTGGCATCAGCGGGGACTTCGTTGTCGTCGGCGCTCGTTTTGTGGACGACGTCGGACTTCCAGTCGACGACTTCGCAGGGGCTGCCTACTCCTTTTTACGCACGGGGCCTACCTGGAATGAACAAGCAAAGCTCATTCCCAATGATGTCTGGGAGTTCGTATTTGGCGCCGAGTTCGGATTTTCCGTCGGCATCAGCAGCAGCCATGTCATCGTCGGGGCGATTCGCGATGACCGTCCCGGAGGGCTAACCGATGCGGGTGCAGCGTATGTTTATGAGGCTATCGCCGATGCGTCGCTCCCTGTTGAATTGGCTGCCTTCGCCGGGTCGATGACCCCAGACGGCATCCGCCTTCAGTGGCGTACCGCTTCCGAAACCAACAACCTGGGATTCCATGTCTATCGCAGCACTGCCAAAGATGGGAATTACGTCCGAATTACCCCGGCACTAATCAGAGGGCATGGGACAGTTGCCACGCCGTACGATTATAGCTTCGTTGATGACACGGCGGTGGAGAGACAAACCTATTGGTATTTGATTGAAGATGTCGACTTTTCTGGTGTCACAGAACGGTCGGACCCGATACAAGTGGTCATTACTGGAAAAGCCGTTCGGTTGGAAGTTCTTCCAACTCAATTTGCCTTGTATCAGAATTACCCCAATCCCTTCAATCCTGAAACGTGGATACCGTTTCAGCTCTCAAAAGCGGCATCGGTTCAGATTTCTATTTACGATAGTGATGGACGGCGCATCCGCACGATTGAGCGAGGAACACAACCGATTGGAACGTATATTACAAGAGATAAAGCGGTTTATTGGGACGGACGGAGTGATACAGGTGAGCGTGTTTCAAGCGGCGCATACTTCTACTATTTCCGGGCGGGCGATTATTCAGCAACGAGAAAAATGATAATCCTGAAATAGGCGCACCACAATGGGTCATACTGTAACACGAGGCTTCGAGAGAGCAAAAATGTCCGATAAAGCCGATTATCAGCCCGTTTTTGAGGTGTGGTTAAATTAAAATTTAGACATGCCTAACGTCCGATAAGCTCAACCCTACTTATCAGACATTTAGCAAAACGGCTCCAATCCAGTCAGTGTATGGGGTTGATTCGTTTTTTTTCTGCGCCAAATACTTCTGACACATCAAGATTCCCATATCTCTCCAAATAGGTTTTGGAATAGTTCAGGCTCACAGCTCAAGTCCACTCAAAGTGGACTATTTGAGTCGTCTTGAGACGACTTCAGCGATGAGACTCGAACTTGAGTTCGAGGCAGAAATCTCGCTGTAGTATTACTTAAGGAGAATCCAATGCTAACGTACAAAGATCTTGGAGTCAGACCATTTATTAACGCGAGTGGAACAATCACCACACTGGGCGGCAGCATCATGCCCTCGGAGGTCATCGACGCGATCCGCACCGCCGGCAGCGCTTTCGTCGAGCTCAATGAGCTCCACGAGAAGGTCGGCGAAAAATTGGCGCAGATGATCGGTGTTGAGGCGGTGTTCGTCTCTTGTGGGGCGGCCAGCGGCGTACAGCTCTCCGTGGCAGCGTGCCTGACCGGAACCGATCCCGAGCGCATACGCAGGCTGCCCGACACGACCGGCATCAAGAACGAGTTCATTATCAGCTTGGTCGATTCTCACACATACATCCATCAAGGCATTGAGGTGGCGGGCGGTAAGCTCGTCCGGGTCGGTACGCGCCAATCCGTTTCGGCGGAAGACATCATTGGGGGGATCGGCCCCAATACCGCGGCGATTGTCTTCTTCTTGGGTAAGCAGACAAAAGAGCAGCTTGCGGAGATCATCCCGCAAGCCACGGAACGCGATGTGCCGGTGATCATCGATGCCGCAGCGCAACTGCCGCCCCGATCTAACCTGACAGAGATTGCAGGTCTGGGGGCATCGTTAGTCAACTTCAGCGGTGGCAAAGGGCTTCGCGGCCCACAAAATTCCGGATTGGTGATTGGGAAAAAGGAGTATGTTGACGCGGCACGTCTCAACTCCAGTCCCTACAGTGCCATCGGACGCGGCATGAAAGTTGGCAAAGAGGAGATCATGGGGTTGCTCACCGCGGTCGAGCTATTCCTTGCGCAGGATGAGGGAGAACAGCTTGCCGAATGGGGCGCCCGCGTGTCACACATCGCCGAGGCGGTTGCATCCATACCTGGGGTTCAGGCGACCGTCCGTGGTAAGGGGCAGCAGGCGGCTCCGGATCTCGCGCCGAGGGCCTATATCGCTCTGTCGGATTCAGTTGGTAAAAGTCCGCAGCAGGTCAGCAATGAACTGAGAGCGGGCGAGCCATCCATCGTTGCGCGGCATGCCGGCGACGCAATCGTGATCGATCCGATGACGCTGATGCCCGGTGAGGCGGAGATTATCGCCAAGCGTCTTGTTGAAGTATTGGGGTAATACCGGTTCCATTAACTTGATGTCAGCAGAGCGCCTCGACGCCCTTTACGCTAAGGAGGTTTCAGCATTAATGAACGTCATTTTTATCATGAACGACACCTTCCGCCGGGACCACCTGGGTTGCTACGGAAACCCCTGGATTCATACCCCCAATCTGGATAGATTCGCGCAGCGCGCCGCTGTATTCGAGCAGTTCTACGCCGCGTCCTATCCGACGGTGCCAAATCGGTGGGATCTGACCACAGGACGCTTCGGTTTTCCGATTCGTGGCTGGCAACCTCTTGGGCCGGAGGACGTCACCTGGGGGCAAATCCTATCCGCGAATGGCGTGCATACGCAGATGATCTGGGACACGCCCATGTTGGGGATGCATGATTACAACTACACGCGGGGGTTCCGAGGATTGACCTTCGTGCATGGACAAAAAGGAGATCCGTGGATTACCAATCCCAGCTTTGAGATTCAGTTGCTGGCGCAACCCCATAAGATCCGCAACATTTCCAGCTTACAGGGCTATCTCAGCAACCACTTTAACCGACAATTTGAACGCGAATTTTGCGTTGGACGCGCAATCTCCACGGCGATGGACTGGTTGGAGACCAACTACAATCAAGAGTCGTTCTTCCTCTGGGTCGATATGTGGGATCCGCACGAACCGTTCGACTGCCCCTGGTATGACTACGCTCGCTACGCTAATCCCGATTACGCCGGCGATCGGATGTTATATCCGGAATATGGTCGTCCGACGTACATGACCGAAGTGGAGCGAGAACACCTTCGGGCGCTCTATGCTGGAAATGTCACGCTCACAGACCGGTGGATTGGCGCGTTTCTGGATCTGGCGGAACGGCTGGGTCTCTTCAAAAACACCTTAATCATCTGGGCTTCTGACCACGGACATCTCTTCGGTGACCATGACCTGCAAGGCAAACCCGGCGCCGAGTTGGGCAAACTCTACGAGGTCACTATCCGGATTCCCCTCCTGGTTTATCACCCCGAGGGATTGGGCGCTGGTAAACGGATTGGCGGTTTCGTTCAGCCGCCTGACATACTGCCGTCAATCCTAGATTTCCTTGACATATCCGTCCCCTCCCAGCTACAAGGCACGTCTTTCTGGCCCCTCGTCGCAGGCAGCCAGGAAAAGATACACGACTACGCCTTCTCCAGTCGGTTCCCCCCGACGGCGGGCACGGCGACCTATGCGTCGGTGGAGGGCGCCACCTTCGATGGCTGGGTCGGCTCAGACCGGAACGTGGAGCCCAGCACCGTCACCGACGACGAGTGGGCTTTTCTCTGCGCGCCCCAGGGGATGCCTTCAGAACTTTACAATTTGAAGACCGATCCGGATCAGGAACACAACGTCATTGACGCGCACCCCGACGTGGCTGAAAAGATGCGAAATGCCTGGATTACGTTCCTGGAAAATCAAGGTGCGTCCGAGACTCGCATTCGTCCCTTCCAGGATGCTAACGTGGAGGTTCACACGCCGACGAGCGGGAGATTGTATGCCTTCCGAGATGATCAGGGACAGTGGGTTGCCTTCGCCACCGAGCGAGAAGCACGGCGGGCTGCATATCGGGACGACGCTCCAGGATCTCATCGCCAGGTGGAGGCGGTGACCTTCGGCGCCTTGCTCGATGATAATCCGAAAAACCTCATCCATCTTTATGGTCAATACTACTGGGCGCAAGATCTCGTATGAGAGAAAGGGGGTCATTCAAGTGAATGACGAACAGTACCAAAAAGGTGTTGAACAGTTCGCACAAATGGTTGGCGCCGATAAGATAGAACCGTTACGGGAGAAGTTTAAGGCGTTATCGCCAGACTTTGAAAGATGTGTGATGGGGGTTGTTGGCGGCGAAATTTGGAATCGCCCGAACTTAGATCTACGGACGCGAAGTCTTTGCAGCATAGCCGTTCTCGCCGGTTTAGGTCGGGTGAATGCGTTGGAGCTTAATGTGCAGATGGCATTGAATAACGGCGCGACAAAGGCAGAAATCACTGAAGTTTTTTTTCAGGTCGCCGCCTATGCCGGTTTCGCTGCCGCATGGGACGGATTAGAAAAAGCACATGAAGTGTTCAAGAAATTCGATGACAGTTAATCACATCGTCAAAGCTATCCAAAGCGTCTAGTACTGGATTAGGTTTGCTCTTTCCCGTTTGGCGCGTTGGAATAAGCCCCCCTCTGAATCGTCTACCAGCGTG
>JAPUIP010000617.1 GCA_027296925.1 Candidatus Poribacteria bacterium
GGGAATATATTGCCAACAACCCCTTGCAATGGGACTTCGATGAAGAGGCTCCCAATCACCACGTGTAGTGGGTAGGCGGTCGGTCAGGCTGCGCCCCGATACGCGGGATGCAAGTCTCTAGCGAAGCGAGATCCCGCAAAACGGGGCACCTGACGCACATGGGCTCGGGGTCTGGCATGCGTTAGAGAAAGGCACAAAAGAGATTAGCAGGTAGGTCAGGCTGCGCCTGACGAACAGGGTTCTTGCTTCCTCTCATTCGGCGTGGCATAATAAAGGGCAATAACGACCCCAAACGACGCATGTCGCGTTGATTCATAGTCGTTGGAACATTTCACACGCACCCAAATCCGACCGGAGAGGGTTGGGAACCGGGACCTTCTTTGGGCGATGTTCAATCCGCCCAAATACTTGGCGTACCCTGTATTATCCGCGCCGACGACGGCGTCTACACCACAGGACCCGACAGTCAGCGAGGTGGACTCGAAGGCAATCCCGGTTTTCCATCATGAGTGCCGTATCTTGCGCTCGTGTCCTGTTGTTCCGGATGTGAGAGAGGAGATGATGATGACAGAACAAGCGATGAAAAGTACCCCAAGTGATCCGCATATCGCCTGCGATTTGGCATTGAAGATTGCCTGTTCGGATGCAGAAAAAGCTTATCGAGACCTTTCCCGCTATCGCATTACCATCGTTCTTGAGACAGATGGGTGGCACGTTGATTACGAACTGAAAGATCCACGACTCAAAGGCGGCGGCCCGCATTACGTGATTGAGAAAGTTACTGGAGAGATCTTGTCGAAGCGGTATGAGCAGTAGGGCGGGCAAGTTGCCCACCATTTCCCTAGCGGTCGCTGGGCGGTGCCCACCCTACGAAAACTTATGTCCGGGTACTTGTTTCTGGAGCATCCCGGAATGAAACCGGTATTATGCCGTCAGCAATTCCCGCAACCGGTCCGCGACGACCTGCACATCGTCGTCAATCAGATTCGCCACCCCGATGCTGATCGAATTTCCACTATCGCCGGCCCAGATGCTCGGATTGCCTTCGCGTAACGCTTCAGTAATTTGTGATGCCGTTTTGCCAATCGCACCTTCATCCAGCGTGATACGGAGTGCATTCCCAAGAGATCGCTCCTCCGGAACTTGAGCGAAGGTGAGGTGAGGGATGTCCGCCAGGGCATCCTGAAGGGTTTGCGCTTTTTGCCAGTGCTCAGCGATTCGCGCCTCGTGATCCATATCAAACCACTCGCGTAAGGCAACAGCGACGCCGACAATTTCCTGACGGTCTAGTTTCAACGGTCTGCCGACCGAGTAGGCCGGTCCGGTTTCGTAACCGATGAAAGAGTGCAGGAAGGCCGCGTCTACTAGATCCTTACGGCCGCACAAGATTCCCGATGAATGGCATGCGCCGAGGTATTTCGCACCGTAGCCGACCAGGTCGGCGCCCATTCCGGTGTAGCGGTGTAGTTTATCCAGCGGATAGATTTGGCTCGCTGCGTCCACCGTGACGGGGATGCCGTTTCGTTTGCCGATGCCGACCACCTCCTCCGGAGACAGTACGCCTTCCGCACCGCCGGGCGCGAAGTAGTGAATCGCGGCGGTTCTGTCCGTGATGGCGGCTTCCAGTTGGTCGGCGGTGGTGCCGCTGTCATCGCCAGCCTCAACAAGCTTTGCGCCAAAAATGGTCAGACACCGGTCATAATGGTATCGCTGGCGTTTCTGGATGAGGATTTCGTTCTTCATGCCGGTGGTATCCGGCAATTGCGCAATCTTCTCCGGATCGCTTCCAGCCATGCATGCCGCTGCACCCAGCGCAATTGCTGCTGCGCAACCCGATGTCACTAAAGCCGCCTCGGCGCCCAACATATCGGCGATGATTTTGCCGGTGCCTTTCAGCAGCTCTTCCATGCTCACGAAGTAGCGATTCGCCACTTCCGCCGCTTCTTGAACTTTGGGCGAAAGCCTCGAACCGCCGATCACCGTCGCGTTCCCAACCGCGTTGATGACCGGCTTTGCCCCCAACTCTTCATAAATGCTACGTCCCGCGTGACTCATTGTTGTTCTCCTAAATTAAACGTCTCGGTTGTCCTGAGGTTCCCTCTCTTACGCCGTCAGCAGTTCTCGCAGCCGATCCGCCAGAAACTGCACATCGTCGTCGAGGAGATTCGACACAGCGATGTGAAGCGAGCCATTACCCCCATGCAACCAGATGCTCGGATCGCCGTTGAGTAATACCTCCGAAATCTGTTCAGCGGTCTTGCCCAGGGCGCCCTCATCTACCGTAACCCGAAGCCCATTGCCGAGGGTACGTTCATCTAAAACCGTCGAGCAGGTAATGTGGGGAACGCCGCTCAGCCCATCCTGAATGGCTTGCGCTTTCTGCTGATGTTCGGCGACTCGCGCGTCGTGATCCATATCAAACCACTCGCGTAAAGCGACGACAACAGCGATAATCTCCTGGCGATCGAGTTTCAGCGGTCTGCCGACGCAACGGGAATCGCGTGTTTCATAACCGATGAAGCTGTGCAAAAAGGCGGCATCTATCAGATCCTTGCGCCCACACAGCACTCCTGTTGAATTACACGCGCCGAAATACTTGGCGCCGTAGCCGATGAGATCTGCACCCGACTCCGGATAGCGGCGCATCTGCGCTAATGGGTAGATCTGGCTCGCCGCATCAACAATGACCGGAATATCGTGCGCTTTGGCGATGCTAAGCACTTCCTCCAACGACACAACACCCGCCCCGCCACCAGGGGCAACGTAGTGGATAGCGGCGGTTTTGTCTGTGATTGCCGACTCCACCTGCTCCGCCGTGGTATGGTCATCGCCTGCCTCGACCATTTTTGCGCCAAAGATAGTCACACATCGGTCATAGTGGTATCGCTGGGATTTCTGGATGATGATTTCGTCTTTCATGCCGGTTGTATCCGGCAGTTGCTGAATCTTCTCCGGATCGCTTCCAGCCATGCATACCGCCGAACTCAGCGCGAGCGCCGCCGCACAACCGGGCGTCACTAAAGCGCCCTCGGCACCCAGTATCTCCGCGATAACATCGCCCGATTTCTTCAGGAGCTCCTCCATGCCCGCGAAGTATCGGCTTGCATGATTCATCGCCGCCTGAACCTGGGGTGACGGTCGGGAGCCGCCAAGGACCGTCATGAATCCCATCGCATTGATGACAGGCTTCACGCCTAACTCTTGATAAACTCTAAGTCCGTCGCTACTCATTGTTATCCTCCTCGCCCTGTCTTAACAGGGGAATGAATTTGTGGTTGGAACGGGGAAAAGGAAATTGATCAATCTCATCAATGGTAATCCATCGATGATCCACCGGTCCGTTCAGCGCCACTTCACCGGACCGGTAGCCACAACGAAAAACGTCCATCACAATCTTAAAGTGTGTATAGGCATGCTTGATGCGCGTGAGGTATTCGATCCCTTCAACCGACAGGTTCACCGCTTCTCGAATCGTACGGATGCAAGCCTGTTCGGCTGTCTCGCTTGATCTGATCTCTCCGCCCGGAAACTCCCATAAACCGCCAAGCAATCCATCCGGTTTGCGTTGCGTGATGAGCACCCGCCCATTCTTCTGGATAACTCCTGCAGCGAGGTGATATTCCGGAGTCGGTTTGGACTGGGTGCGTACAGGAAACTCTTCCTGTCGAGCCGTTTGAAAAGCGCCACAGAAGGTATTCACCGGACAGACGATACAGGTCGGTGATTTCGGGCGGCAGATCGTTGCACCGAGTTCCATCATCGCCGGATTGTAAAGTCCCGGTTGATTCACATCCAGCAGCAGATCCGCTTTCTCGCGCAAGGTCTTTGCCGCCGCCGACTGATTGATGGGTAAGCCGATGAGAAATAGCCGGGCGAGCACGCGTTTGACGTTGCCGTCAATGACTGCATAGGGGCGGTTAAAGGCGATGCTCTGTACCGCTGCGGCGATGTACTCACCCACGCCGGGCAGCTTCCGAAACGTCGCATAGTCCGACGGTATTTTTCCGCCAAAATCTCCCTCGATAACTTTGGCGGCTTTGTGAAGATTTCGCGCTCTGGCATAGTAACCCAGACCCTCCCAGACCTTCAGCACATCCTGGAGCTCTGCCTGCGCCAGATGCAGTATATCGGGAAACCGGTCCACAAATGTCTGATAGTACTCCAGTACCT
>JAPUIP010000618.1 GCA_027296925.1 Candidatus Poribacteria bacterium
GAGCCTGTCGAAGGGATAAACTCCGCCGAAGGATCGGAGCGTCATGACTCCCTCCCGCCGCCGAGTTCAGTCGGTGGCGAGTTTGGCAACGATGGATTGTGGTCGGTATCAAGCGATTTCGCGATTTTTGCCCTTAACCTGATCCGTATGGGGTAGGCGTTGCCATACCGACCTACACACGACAGGCTTTCATGTCCAATCCGTCAGGAATCTGTCCCGATAACTGAAAAAGTCGTAGGAATAAGTGAACATCCTCCGGAGAGCACGCTCTCGCAGATTTACCACCAGCTATACACCGATGAAGTCAGGATGAGGCTCAGCATCGGCCAGAAGCAACCGACCACCGCTTCGCCGAGAACCAGCCCAATGAAGAAAGGAAGGGCCTTGCGATAGGCTCTGATGCCACCGTGTTTGAGCAGCAGCCATTTGACGACCATCGCGACGGCGACGGGAAACCAGATCATGTCGGTGGTGCCGGGGGCAACGCCAATCACATAGCCTGCCGGGTGAAGCGGGCACCAGACAAATCGGGCGCGCAGGAACATGATACCAAGATTCAAAAAAAAGGTCAAGCCCAGAATGCTCATCGCTAACCAATCGGTCGGTCGAGGATTGACCAGCCAGGTGGAGAGGAAATTGTAGGCTCCCCGACCGCCCGAGTGGATCTGCTCAGAACCCGCAGCGACCCCTGTCTTGTAAATCGTGTATGGATATAGAATCAGGCTGGACTCAATACCGACGATGCTGGCGATGATAAGCGCGATAAACATTGTTCGATTCCGGATGCCTGTTCGCTCGGCAAGTTTGAAGGATTCAAGTTGATCCGGCAGGGGATGCGTCCGAAACCCCGCTCCACTGAGCCAGTTCATCAGCGAGAGGACTGTCAAATTCCCCGCCCCCAAACGGCGCGTACCGAACATCGAGATCATCAGATATTGTGGGGTGACATACCCAATCGAGTGAATCGGCGGCCCCAGTTCGGCGCGCATACGTGCCAATCCGATGATGATTGCCAGATAGATTCCAATAAAGACGGCGAATCCCCAAACCGACATGCCCCCTTTCAGACAGAAGAGCATCAACACCAGCAGACATATACACAGGATGATGACGGCGGTCCGATAGGAGATAGGCTCATCGGCATCCGCTTCTCGGTCGGGACGAACAACACTGGAGATCACATGCGCAAAATGCTTCCGGCCCGTCCAGCACACCACAGCCAGTAAGGCGAAGAGGGCGCCGGAGCCCTGCTCCCCAAAGAATGGATAGCCCGGCAGGGCGGCAACACCAGCCATACTACCGGCTACGAGTTGTGCCTTTCTCACGATGTAGAAGAAAGTGCATGAAAAGGAGAGATCTAAGGGAAGGACAAAGGACAGGCCAATCAGGTAAGGGTGCAAATAAAACGAGGTGTTGCCAAGCGCATTCCACGGTTTTTGCGAAAATGAGATTGTATTGCGGACGCGATCGTTAATGGGAATTGAAGGCAAGATTGGAAAGAAAAACTCCAATCCATTCAGTAGGTCAATCCCCGCGGCAATTCCGAAACCCACCCACAGGAGGCGTGTTGTAAAAATACTGCCGGCTTGCGTTGTAATTTCGAGTGGGATCTGGATAATCGGATACGCCAGTTTTTCGCGGGCGACCCATTGCCTTCTAAGAATCGAAGTCAGACAGAGAAAGATCAGCATCAACGAAAAGATAACAACCGACCACGATAAGATTGGCTTGATCCAGAAACGCAGGTAGTCGTCGGTGAAGAAATCCACCCCCCCCTCGAAGAAATCCGTGACGGCTTTCGGGTTAGAAATAACCAGCCATTCCGGCAAATGGTGAAACAGCAGTGCCGCCCAGTCGTTTTCAGGGGTTGCAAAGCGGAAGGCATACGGCATCAACCCCATCAACCGGGGGATACAGTCATGCCCCGAAAATGCACTGCCCACCGCAAGCATCGCGTAGATGATGAGCAGGTCTTGCTGACTCAGCGCGGCTTGCGGGTAGACACGAAGAACCATCATGTTCAGCCACGTTAGCATCACGACCGCAAACATGACGTTGACCGACAGCGAAACCGTGGTCAGATGGGCAGTATGCCAGATCATCTCGACGTAGGCGATCCAGTAGCTGTTGGCGATGATCAGTAAGGCGCCGATGAGCACTGCACGCTTGGTAATCCGGGTTGTGGTTCTTTGGTCTTTCATAGAGAGTTACGCAGAAAGCAAAAAGCCCCACACCAAAAGGCGTAGGGCTTTCTCCAATTCGTATATGAGAATAAGGTCTCAGATCGCTCGCGTTTCATCATGGGGGAAATCCGCTTTATCGCAGGGCTTTCAGCTTTCCCCAGGTGATTGTCAGCTTATCGGCGGCTTCGACGCTCCGGCCCCTCAGGCCACTCAAAAACACATCGTCAAACTCCGCGCTCGTGTCTTCGGTGCCGAGGCCAATCCGGCCCCCCTTATTGCCGCTTATATCTTTTCCATCAAAAATCATCTCGTCGTTCAGAAAAAGCTGCATGATGCTGCCTTGATTCACAATCTTGATTCTCATCGGATCATTTCCGAGTTTGTGTTTTGTCTCTGTGCCCTCTTTCTCGCTAGTGACGCCTCTGAGGTCTCTAAGCACAAACGAAGAACTGTTTTCCCAACCGATTTCCCACCAAAATTTAATACGAGATTTTTCATCGGCAAGGCGGCCCTTCGGCGGCGGATCAATCGTAAAGGATCTGGCGTCATCTCGTCCGCCAGCGGCTTTGAAATCGTCATTGATGCGCCAGAAAATCCGAACGCCATGGCTCCCGCGGATCTTCTTCGCTGTAACCTCCAGGACCTAGTCCACCCACTCCTCATCCCAAAATTCGT
>JAPUIP010000619.1 GCA_027296925.1 Candidatus Poribacteria bacterium
AGGATAGTCTGCACCATAGCTGGTAATCGAATACCGAAATGGCACCACTTCCCCAATGTCTTGGTCGAGTTTATCTTCGATGCGTACACTATTTTTTTCGTCAGACATTACGGCCGCTCCTGTTTGCAAAGTCACATTTCGCATCTAGAACTTAACAGGGTAACGATTTTACTTATCCAATTTATGCCCAATCTCCCTTCCCAAATCGACAACCTGAAAGCCTACACGAATCGCCGTCCGACAGAGATCTGCATCCTCCCGGAGTTCATCCCTTTTGCTCGCCAGGTCGTAAAACGTCCGCCCAAATTCTGCGAGTTGTCTCGCACGCTCGTCCTCTAATTTTTCTAACGCTCCCAGCACCTCAAACTTCGTCATCGTCCAAACCGCAAATGGATGCTGGGTCAGCAGGGATAAAACGCGATAGAGGGCCGGTGTTACCGCGGGATTGAGTCGGCGGACGTAACTGGCAAGCTGATCGGTGCGTTCATCGGAGAGGGAGTTGATCAACTTGTAGGCGTAGGTGGGATTTTTCAGGCTATCGAGATCTTGCTTGAGCATCTCCTCGGCGGTCGGTGGCGGATCGGGACAGGCATCCCCGTACAGGAGAATATACGTCTCCGGTAGCGGTCCAACCCAGTCCCGTTGATGTGACACCGGAAGGCAAATCACCTGAATCGGACCGCCGCCCAAATCGTAATTTCGGATGAGTTCATACATCTTCTCTTGCAGGCTTAAACCGAGCTCCAATTTGAGAAAGTCGCTGTAGATAAAAGCATCGTCTTTGAGATAGACATGCAGATCGACATCGGACAGCCCGGGAATAAAGCCACCTTTCACGGTCGAACCCTTAGTGAGAATCGACACGAGGCTTTCGCCGAACACCGTTTTGCAGACCTCGACAAATGCTTCCCTCAATTCTGCGATTGTGTGTCGATATGCTTCTAACATAGATTTCCGCAGACCTTGTTTATTAAGCAAGCCCGAGATCTTCCAGTGCCACAGTCATCTGCATTACGCCGAGTCGTACAACCGCTTTCTGGGCATCTGAATCGACCTCGCTGAGTGTTCCGACCCGGTCTAAGCTGCGCACACGGACTTCATCGCCCGTCTTTAATCGATGAATGAATTCCAGACGCTGTTTCTCCTCTGGCAATTCTCCAAGCTTCTCCGCCATAGCGGCGCTGATTTCATCCAGTGATCCGAGCAGCGATTTCCGAGACGCCTCCGCTTTACGTAGTCGGTCAACCTGACCTTTGATCGTGCGGAGTGTGGTGTAAGCGTCCTCGCTGAGTTGTTGCCGCATCTCCGTTTCCTGCGCCGAAAGGTCGTCCAGTTTTTGGCGATATTCACTCTCCAAGCGTAACGCTTCCACCTTTGCCTGCTCTACGACACGTTTGTTTTCCTCCGTAATCGCCCTGGCGGCCTGTAATTGATTGATTAATTCCGCCGTCCCGTCATCCTGTTGTGTTGCTCCTGTTTCCGCATTCGCAATCACTTCATGCGGTAAACCCAATTGCTTTGCAATTGCCAGCGCATTGCTGTTGCCGGGGGTACCAATCAACAGCTTGTATGTGGGACGCAACGTCGCTATATCGAATTCAACCGAGGCGTTTTCGACCCCCGGCACGGTGTAGCCGAGATTCTTGAGTGGGCTGATGTGCGTCGTCACGGTGGTCCGTGCTTTGCGCGCATGGAGATATTCCAAGATGGATTTGGCCAACGCCGCGCCTTCGGCCGGGTCTGTCCCGCCGCCCAATTCATCCAGAAGCACTAAGCTGTTTTCACCGGCGAGCGAAAGAATCTCAGCGATGTTGCGGAGATGGCTGGAGAAGGTGCTCAAGCTCTGCTCAAGGCTCTGCTCATCGCCGATGTCCGCAGCTACATGTGAGAATACCGCCAGCTTGGAATTTTTTCCTGCAGGGACGTGCATGCCGGATTGAGCCATCAGGGTGAGCAGACCTACCGTTTTCAACGTGATCGTTTTGCCGCCCGTGTTTGGACCGGTGACAATCAGCGTATTGAAGTCGTCGCCCAAGCGAAAATCTATCGGAACAACCGGTGCGACGGATTCTGGCTCGCTGGATTTGCGCTGGAGCGCTAAGAGCAGCGGATGTCGCGCGTTGTTGAGGTTAATGACACTATCCGTATTCAACAGCGGCGGATTCATCCCATACTCCCGGCTGAAACGCACTTTCGCATACGTCAGATCCAGATGGGCGAGTACCCTCAACGTCTCACCTAGCGGTTCGGTTTTATCCGCAATCATCGCTGTGATTTCACGGAGCAACCGCACGATTTCAGCTTTCTCCGCATCGATCGCCGCTTGTAACTCATTCCCCAATTGGCGAACCCCTTCCGGCTCGATAAATACAGTGTTGCCGCGATCAGATCGGTCTCGCACAATTCCGGGGACGCGGGAAGCCTCGCGCTCTCTCACGGCAATCACCGGTCGCCCTTTCCGTTCACGGATAATCGTATCTTGGAGAAAGGGGTTCACGCTTTTTGAGCGAAGCACCGATTGGAGCCTGCTTCGGATGCGTCCCTTGAGCGTTTGGATCGTTTTGCGAAGCGACCTTAATTCAGCGCTTGCGCTGTTTTTGACCTCGCCGGTTTCACCCAGTGTCCCCTCAATTTTGGCATCAATTTCGGGGTAAATCCGGATTTTTCCCGCCAATTGGCGAAGGTGCGGATAATCTCCGGCCCCATCCTCCAGATATCCTTTGGCAATCCTGAAGGCGCGAAGGGTCTCTTTGATGAGCAGGATATCCTCGATAACGAGAACATCTGCCCCTTTGTCCAATTTCTCCAGAATCGGAAACAGGTCGTGTAATCCACCCATCGGCAGATAGCGATCAGGCGCCAACAACGTTTTTAGTTCCGTCGTTTCCGCGATCAGCCGCTCAATGCGATGCACGTCGGTTAGTGGTCGAACCCGTTGCGCCAAATTCTTGCCCAACCCGGAGGCGGCAAAGCGGACCAGTAATTCTCTCACTTTATCATATTCTAGAACATCCAGCGTGTGTTGATTCATGATGTTTTTTTCCCTTCGATGCCAGTCAACAACGCGGCATCGCGTCAAGAATAGTATTCCCCCGCACCGATCGGATTTGGGGGAAGTTGCGCGTAGGAACGAGGTAATCTTTCCTCAATCATGAATCCTCTGTGTTTGCATTTCTTCATTTTTTACGCTTCACTCATCACTTCCTTCAACGTGTTCACAAATCGCTCATTCTCTTCGGGTTTACCGATGGTCACCCGGATTGAATTGGGGAAGCCGTATCCAGCGACAGGGCGGACAATCACGCCTTTCTGCATGAGGGCATCGGCAATCTCTTGCCCGGATTGATCGAAATGAACCAGGATAAAATTGCCTTCTGATTCGACGTACCCGAGGCCCATCTGATCGAGTGACTCATACAGATAGACTTTGCCGGAAGCGTTGAGTCGCTGACTCCGATGGACATGCTCCACATCCTTCAGTGCCGCTCGGGCTGCGGCTTGCGCTACCGAATTGCAGTTGAACGGTTGACGCACGCGGTTCATCGTTTCAATGAGCTCGGGCTTGGCGATACCGTATCCGATTCGCATCCCGGCAAGCCCATAGATTTTGGAGAACGTCCGCGTGATGATGACGTTGCGCCCTTCCTCAACATAAGGCAGCGTTTGGGGGTAGTCGAGGCGACCCACATATTCGTAGTAGGCTTCGTCAAAGATAACGAGGACATCCTCCGGCACCTGCTCCATGAATCTCTTCGTCTGCTCTTTCGTCACCATCGTTCCGGTCGGATTATTCGGATTCGCAATGAAGATCAAGCGCGTCTTATCGGTGATTGCGTCCGCCATCGCTTCCAGATCATGCGTATAACGGCGCATCGGCGTAACAATCGATTTCGCGCCGCAGACCTTCGCAACAAGCATATAAACGACGAACGCGCTTTCCGAATAGATGACCTCATCATGGGGCGATATGTAGGTCTCCCCGACGATTTGCAGGACTTCGTTGGAGCCGTTGCCTAAAATCAGGTTTTCGGACGCGACGCCCACATGTTCCGCCAGGGCCTGCTTGAGGTAGTACGCATTGCCATCGGGATAGAGATTCACCTGCGCCACTGCTTCCAAGCCGGCTTCAAGCGCCAGTGACGAGGGGCCGAGCGGATTTTCATTCGATGCCAGTTTGATGATATCCGTGAGCCCCAACTCACGTTGGACCTCTTCAATCGGTTTTCCACCTTGATAGGGTTGAATCGTTTCGATTCCCGGTTTTGCTTTCATAGTTCACCTGCGTCATGGGTCTGTTCAATTTGCTCGGTCGGTCTGCTACCCGCAACGCTAAAAAATATCACGAACGCAAACGCATGTCAAGTTGAAATCCACAAGGCTAGAAATCTGCAATCAAGCAAATGGGCAATCAAGCAAAGAAACAAACGCGACGTTGACAAGGCTGCGGATTTGGTTGCGGCGTATGCCTGGCGAGAAGGTGAGATGAAATCCACACCTCAAAGTTCGGTGCAAGCTGCCAAAGCCAATCTCATTGTTACGAGTTTTTCACTTATGAACCCAGGCGCCTTGAACTGAAGTTCTCCACCCGCGTGGAAGTGAAATGCCCGTTATGGAATCCCGCCTGTGCCGAGCTTCGAGGTAAGCTTCGAGGGAGGGTGCTTGCCCCGCCTGTCGCGCCTGTGCCGAGCTTCGAGGTAAGCTTCGAGGGGAACTTTGAGGGGGCAACCGACCTCCCCCCAAGTTTGGGGGGAGACCCAGAGGGGGGCTTCGACGGCGAACATCACAACCCTATACAGACTTATGAAATCGACCATCTTAGTTTTTAGGTCTCGTGTGGGCGACTGATGATGACTGGCGAAGTTTCGCAATCGTGATCAATAGAAAGGCAGCCACATTGCCAATCACAACGGCACTCAAAATGCCTGTCAAAAGCACAAATCCGCCGGTGCGTATCAGACCCGATCCAAATGGGCATAACCAATATCCTCCCCTGAAAGCAAGCACGGGAATTAGCATACCCAGTAGGAATCCAACGACGGCAGCAATGGCAGCGATTTTCTGATATTTCCTTATGGGTAATTGGACTTCCAGCATAATTTACGTCTCACACCCGGGGCGTTGCAGATAAGTCAGAAATGCGGCAATCGGTTTAGAAAAAGAACCCCCTGCATGAACGTGAATCATACAAGGGGGGTCGTATCAATGCAGATAGGCTTTCACACCGGGCTAACGCATCGACATCTCCACAGCATCAATTTTCCGACGCAGGATGACGCCCCATTGCCCAACGACCCATAGGGTGTCGTCGTTCTTTGCACGGACGATCGTGTAGAGATCGTTAGCGATGTCCGTATGTTCCTGTTCCCACGTCACACCGCCATCTGTCGAGTGGAGGATCGTCCCGGCTGCACCAATCGCGTAGATCTCCTGTTCAGACAAGGCTAAGATGTCGTACAGATCTTTCGTGACTCCGCTCGATGCAGGCTCCCACACAAACCCACCGTCAGTAGTGCGGAGAATAATGCCGTACTGGCCAGCCGCCCATCCCTTCCGTTTGGCGATAAATGAAACCGAACGGAGATCGTAACCGGTATCGGTTTCATGATGTTTCCAGTATGCACCACCGTTGATTGTGCGCTGGACGATTCCGCTGTCTCCGACGGCCCAGCCGAGCGGTGCATATTTCATGTCCACACTATGGAGGTCTTTTCCGGTGGAAGTCCGTTGCGGCGTCCAGATCGGTCCACCATCCTGATTGTGGATAATCTGTCCATCACCGCCGACCGCCCAGCCTTCGAAGAACTTGCCAAACCCAACGTTGTTCATGACAAAAGATCTGGGTGGATCTTCCTCAAATAGCCCCGGACGCATCGGTGTCTGTCCCGCCGACCATTTCTCGCCATCGGTAGTGTAAAGTACCGTACCGTCATTTCTCATCGCCCAGCCCCACTTGGGGTCCAGGCTCGCGAAGTGAACGCCGATCAGTGGCTGTCGCGTTCTGGTCTGAAGCGGGGTCCAGGTCTGCCCACCGTCTTGCGTTTCCAGCAACAATCCATTATCCCCGGCAATCCAACCTTGTGTGCTGCTGAGGAACAACACATTCCGGAAGTTATCAAGCTGTTCACCAAGCTGGCGTTCCCACGTCTCGCCGCCATCTGCGGTGTGGTAGATGTGCCCCGCTTCACCGACAGCCCAGGCATGCTGATCTTCAGTAAAATGGACGTTTGTGATTGGCAAGCCAGACTGCCGACGGCGGCGGATTGGGCGTTGACGAACCGGAGGTGTCTCCTGGCGTTCCGCTTCTTTGGGCATCTGCACCTCACCGTCTTCATCGCTCGCGATTTCGCCTTCCGGGGTGAAGCGCCCGGCCCGCTGGCGGCGATCACGCATACGCCCCTGGAAGCCTTCCGCGAAATCTTCGTCAGACGGTAGCGTTGCAGCAGCGACATTCTGTCTTTTCGGTTCCTCATCAGCCTGAGTTTCCACTTCCGCATTCACGTCTGGTTCGCTTACCGCGACGAGTTCAGCTTCGGTTTCAAGCCCAACATAGACCGGTAGCCAGCTCTCCCCCTGATTGTGCGTCATGAGGATGGCGCCATCTCTGCCGATTCCCCAGGCACGTTGATGATCACGGAACTTAATCCGACGGAGTCTCTCCACGGTTGCCTCCGGAAGGCGTTGCTTCCACGTCATGCCGCCATCATGAGTGAGCAGAGCCCTGCCATCCCCCATCACAATCCAACCGGATTTCGCATCCGCAAAATGGAGGGCGACGGCAGGCTGATTCGTCTTGGACTGAATCTCCCAGTAGTCCCCGCCATCAACGGTATGCAGGATGAAACCCCCATCGGCACGTTGGGGAGCAATCGCCCAGCCTTCTTTGCTATTGATGAAATGGAGATCTGTGATTGCCCGATTTGTCGTTCCGGTTTTCTGGAACTTCCAGGTTAAGCCCCCATCCGTGGTGTGGAGCGTCTGTCCCTGATTAACCCCCAGCCAACCCTCCTGGGTATTGATAAACTGCATCGTACTGATAGCCCGGATATTTTGCAGCACGCCCTTGATCACCTGCCACGTCTTTCCGGCGTTCTCCGTCCGGAGCAGCATACCGCGCCCGGCGATCCAACCGTGAGATTCATCGACGAAAATGATACGACGTAAATCCCCCGTGATGCCGCTATGCTGAGGCGTCCACGTTTTTCCAGCATCGGTCGTGTGTGCAATCACCCCACCGGAGCCAACCGTCCAACCGGTCTGATCGTCCAAAAAATAGGTGTCGGCAAAGTCGGTCTGCCACGTCGCTTGACGAACAATCTCCCAGTGATAAGTGACCTCTTCGACGGTTGGCTGTTCTTCCGTAGCTTCGTCGGTTTCGGTCATCTCTGCGATCGGTGGCAGTTCAGCCGGAAGTTCTTCCGCATCAACAGAGTAGTGCATGGCGATCCCGCCTTTGCCGACGGCAACCATCCCTTCCGGTGAGAGCGCAAAGCCGTAAAGGTCGTTCTCTGTGTCGCTCTTCTGCAATTCCCATTTCGCGCCGCCGTTGGTGGTCGTCAGGATGGTGCCGCTATCCCCCACAATGAGTCCGTGCTTGGCATCGGCAAAGTAGACCTTATTGAGATTCGCCTCCGTGCCGCTGTGCTGAAATGACCACGTCTTTCCCCCATCTGTTGTGTGCAAGATCTCTCCGAATTGGCAGACGACCCAACCGACACTGTTGTCGATAAAGTAGACCGCGTACAATTCATTATAGGTGTTCGTTTTCTGTTGCATCCACGTGATTCCGCCGTTTTTGGTGTGAATCACAATACCGGGCCAACCGACCGCCCATCCCTCCTTTTCATTAAGGAAGAAAGCCGCTTTGAGCATGTGAAACTCGCCTGGCGTCTGCTGCACCCACGATTCGCCACCGTCCGCCGTATGCAGCACGGTTCCCATATCACCAACAATCCAGCCCATTTTGGGATTGACGAGATAAACGCCCCTGAGCGTATACCACCATCCACTTCGCTGGTATTCCCAAGTCTGGCCGCCATCGGTGGTATGGACGATCAGGCCGCGATCGCCGACCGCCCAACCCTCCTGATCCGAAACGAAATAGAGACTCCGGATGTTGTCCCAGATGTCCGTCTCAACCTCCGTCCAGGTCTGTCCGCCGTCCTGGCTCATGGCGATGGTGCCACGCTTGCCAACGGCGATTGCCCGGTTCGCATCGGCAAACTGGACTTCCTCCAGGTCGTTGGCGGGGGTGCCGCTGACAATCTCCCACGTCGATCCGCCATCTTCTGAGTGCATGATCGTGCCGTACCACCCCACGGCCCACGCCTCCTGCTCGCTCGAAAACTGGATACCCGTCAGGTTATTTTCCGTGCCGCTCTCCAGCAATCGCCAGTTCTTTCCCCCATCTTCTGTGTACGTGATAAAGCCGACATCAGCAACTGCGACGCCACGTTTATTGTCCACAAAGTGGATGCTGTTGACCGTATCCCGAACATGGCCGTTGATCAGTGGAATGCGGCTGTCCTGACGCGTCCACTCGGCGCCGCCGTTGACGGTGTGAAAGATTGAACCGTCGCTGCCCACAAGCCATCCCTCGTTTTCACTGATGAGGAAAACATGCTTGTTATCGTTGATCATCCGATCCCGTTCGCCCTCAAAGCGGTTGCTCTGCGCACGCCAGTTGTTTCCACCGTCCTCGGTATACAGAATCCGATCGTTGCCGCCGACCGTCCAGCCACGACGATTGCTCACGAACCAAACCCCATTGAGAGGAAAGTCACTGATGTATGGCTGCCGTTTCCACGTCTCCCCACCGTCCTGTGTGTACAATACATCGGCATCCTCCCCGACAGCCCAGCCCTCGTTGGAATTGGCGAAGAACACATCGTTGAGCATCGCTGATGTTCCGCTCTTTTGAAGATGCCAGTGCTTCCCGCCGTCATCGGTGGCGGCGACTAAGCCTTGGTCGCCAACCGCCCAGCCGTAACGGGGATTGGTAAAGTGGATCGCTTTGAAGTCGCCCTCGGTTTCAACCTCCTGGCGTTTCCACGTTTTGCCGCCGTCGTTTGTGTGGATAATGAACCCTTCGAGCCCAACGATCCACCCGCGTTTGGCGTCCACAAATTGGAGATCTGTGAAATGGGTTTCCCAATCCGCTTTGCGAGTTGCCTCTTGCTTACAACCCATTAATGAGATTGCAACAGTACAGATAATCAGCAAGGTTCGGGATATGAGATGGTACGTTTGTTTCATCTGATTTGGCCCCCTTCAATCATTCTCCATCATTCGATGGATGTGGGATCGACCATCTGTCGGTAGTTTTTAAGCTCCATTGTTTCATCCCCCATCGCCATTGCAAAGATTCGGTTTCTGGTGAGGTAATTGACCACATCCTCACCAATGGACAGGGACGCGAATATGGGAATAACGGTCTTGTCGATGTACTCTGGTAAGTAGTCCTCGAGCTCGCCCAGGACTTCGATAAACGCATTGATATAATCGATGCGGGGTTGTGATTTGGTCTCATTGATGATAATCTGATCTTCCCCAATAGCGATGACATCAAACTCCCGCCGCTTCGAGGTTTCTCTTCTACTTCGCACTTTTCTCCGAATCATGAAATCCTCAACGTCACTCCAACCGAAATTCTCTCTGGCGATGCGTGGAATATTAGGCACCACAATGTCTTCAACAACGGTTCCCCACTTATTGGCTAATTCTCCCCACTTCTCATTCTGACGTTTCCGATCCGCCCTCGCTTCCTCCTTGAAGTCTCTCATCTCATCTTTGAAGTCTCTCATCTCCCCCTTGAAGTCTCGCATTTCATCTTTGAAGTCTCGCATCTCATCCGAAAGTGCTTTCAAGGACACCTGTGTCCGCATTTGCGCTTCAGCGAGTTCTATCATGGCGGTTTCGAGCCGATCCACTCTTTCTTCTACCGTTGGCATTGCAGTTTTTCCTTATCTCACCGCGACAGCATTCAATGAGCGTCCGAAATGTTATCAGCACACATTCTGGAATATCGCCGTAAAATTCCCGCTTCATTGGACGCACAGACATCATAAATGTTGAAATCGCGGCATGATTTCGCCAGTCGAACTTGAAACAGATTCCTCCAGCGGGTGCCCTCCGCGTCGTTCCTGGCGTTTCCCGCTTGCCCTTTTCGATTCAGAAAGTATAACATAATCGCCACCTAAAACCCTATACCAAAATTTGCTGTGGAAAATGTACGCTTGAGGTCTCCGCCTTTTTGCTTGCATTTCAATCAGCAAGTGTGCTAAGATGAAAAAAATTATGAAGTCAGGAGAGCAATGAATGGCAGATCTGTATCAACCGAAACCAGCGGATCGGTTTACGTTTGGACTGTGGACAGTTGGAAATCCGGGGCGGGATCCTTTTGGAGATGTGGTACGCCTACCGCTCAAACCGACATACTCCGTCCAGAAGCTTAGCGAGCTGGGAGCTTACGGGATTAACCTGCACGACAATGACCTGGTGCCGTTCGATGCATCAGCGAGTGAACGCGATCAGATTGTCAAAGAGTTTAAGCAGGCATTGGATGACTACGGCATGAAGGTGCCGATGGCGACAACGAACCTGTTTTATCACCCGGTGTTCAAAGATGGGGCGTTCACATCGAATGACCCCAACGTTCGCGCGTTCGCCCTTCAGAAAACGATGAACGCCATCGATCTCGGCGTGGAATTGGGGGCAACCATTTACGTCTTCTGGGGCGGTCGCGAAGGCGCGGAGGTGGACGCCGCAAAGCATGGGCCTGACACCATTAAATGGAATCGTGAGGCGATGAACTTCCTCACGGATTACGTCAAAGATCAGGGCTACGACATGCGTTTCGCGCTGGAGGCGAAGCCGAATGAACCCCGTGGCGACCTCTATCTCCCGACAACGGGGCACATGCTGCACTTCATCGAAACACTCGATCATCCGGAGATGGTCGGCGTCAATCCCGAATTCGCGCATGAAACGATGGCAGGGCTCAACTTCGTACACGGTGTTGTGCAGGCTTATGAAGCCGGAAAATTGTTCCATATCGACCTGAATGATCAGAAAATGAGCCGCTTTGATCAGGATCTGCGGTTTGGATCGGAAAACATCAAGCCCGCCTTCTTTCTCGTAAAATTCCTGGAAGATGCGAACTGGGAAGGTTCCCGTCACTTTGACGCCCACGCCTATCGTACCGAAGATGAACAGGGAGTATGGGACTTTGCGGCGGGGTGCATGCGGAGCTACCTCATCTTGAAGGAGAAGGCCAGACGATTCAACGCGGATGCGGAAATTCAGGGGTTGTTGGCGGAGATGCGTGCACAAGATGCGGAGTTGGAGGAACTGATGTCAACTTATAGCCCGGAAAATGCCGGTCAGCTTAGAGCGAGAGACTTCAAGCCGAATGAACTCGGCGCAAAAGGCTTGCGATATGAAAAGCTTGATCAGTTGACGTTTGAGATCTTGACCGGCGTCAGGTGATTTTACTTTGGGAATGACGATTTAAGAACTCCTGCATTTTGTCATTCTGAGGCGCTCAGCAAGCCTGTCCTGCCTGTCCCGAGCCCCTCAAAGTTCGGGACAAGCTTTCGAGGGGAGCTCGCCGAAGTGATGACAAAGTTATTTTGGCAGTCATTCCTTAGCTTATGAGGAGACCGAATTTATGGAACCCCTTCGTGTTGGATTTATTGGTGCTGGCGGTTTTGCCAGACACACGATCTACCCGGCGTTGCATCTTGCCCCCGTTGCCCTGCAGGCAGTCTGCGATATCGATGAAGCAAAAGCGAAAGACGCGGCTGGGAAATTTGGCACCGGGCGTTGGTATACAGATCGACACCAGATGTGGGAGAAGGAAGATCTGGAGGCGCTCATCATCTGCATGGGCCCCCATCCGCGGCAACCATTAGTCCGTGAAGCCCTCGAAGCTGGCTATCACGTCTTTGTCCCCAAGCCGCCTGCCCCATCGCTGGAAGCTGCGATTGAGTTGGCAGAGACCGCCGACCGCACCGGCAAAACGCTGATGGTCAATTTTCAACGACGGTTTAGCTTGGGCGTCAGCCGTGCGAAAGAGATCATGGCACAGGAGTCTTTTGGTCAATTGACGCAACTCTTCTGCTCTTTCTGTAGCGGCACATACCCGACATTACACCGGTACCTTTTGGATTTCGCCATTCATCATTTCGATCTCGCACGGCATATCGGCGGAGAGGTCAAAGAGATTGCCGTGTTTCACAACGAGGTAGGTGGTCAAGGCGCTTTCGCCGTTGCATTGGAATTTGAGAACGGCGCCGTTGGGAATCTTCAACTGAATAGCCAGCGCCTTTGGCGACGCAACTATGATCGCATTGAGATC
>JAPUIP010000062.1 GCA_027296925.1 Candidatus Poribacteria bacterium
GTATGTTTGACGTCGCAATCGAAACCTATAATGAATATATTAATATTGAAGCCGACTCTCTCGAGGCGCAGATTGCTCTGGCCGAAATCTTTGGTGAAACTAACCAACTGGACCAAGCTGCGGTTTCAGTGAAGGAAGTTCTGAGACTCAACCCTGATTTTACAATTAATAATTACGTTGATGGTCTCGCGTACAGTGACCCGGCAGAAAATCTGCGTTTCGCAGATGGGCTACGCAAGGCCGGGTTGCCTGAGTAAACACACAGGTTTATAACTGTATACCTGGCAAGATCATCTTTGAAATAGTTGAAGCCCTAAATCGAGAGAGCGAAACATGTCAGAATTTGCTGAAAAAAACGTGTTGATCACCGGTACTGGTCGCGGTATTGGTCGTCAGGTTGCTCGGGATTTTTGAGCAGACGGCGCCAATGTCTGCGTTGGCTATGTGAATTCGGCCGCCGAGGTAAAAGAAACCGTCGAGGCAATCGAGGCTTCAGGTGGAAGGGCGTTTGCCCGTAAAGCGAACATCAGAACCCGATACTCCGACGCTCCGACACTCGGGTAAATTTGATAACACTATCGAGGAGAATTAGAAATGGCAGACGTTGCATTCATCACCGGTTCGGCGACAGGAATCGGAGCGGAGGTTTCTCGACAACTCACTGCAGTGGGGGTAAAGGTGGCGGCCTGCGATATAAACGAGGCAGCCGGTAATGCGCTCGTTGCGGAACTCGGCGGTCAGTTCATACGCTGCGACGTGATGGACTTCGAAAGCGTGGAGCGCGCGGTGGCTGAATGTATCAAAACGTTGGGCGTTCCGAAATATGCTCATCTCAACGCGGGCGTAATGACAGTTGGTCCGGATGAGGATTTCCTGGCCATCGAAGACGTGCCGTTAGAGACCTTCCAGCGCATCATGGACGTCAATTTCGCCGGCGTATTCCACGGACTGAAGGCGCTGCTGCCCCATATGCGCAATAACGGCGGCGCCATCACGGTGAGCTCCTCAGTCGCGGGTATCATGTCGTTTTCGCCCGATCCACTTTACGCCGCTACCAAAGCGGCGCTGATCAGCCTTGTACGCAGCGTTGCGGTGGCAAACGAGGAATCGAACATCCGCGTCAACGCGATCTGTCCCGGTGCCGTGGACACGGCGATTATGCCACACGCCTTCAGGGCCGAAGTGGCAATGATGCCGACGTCAACCATAGCGGCCGAGATCATCGACCTCCTCCAAAATGGTGCAAACGGCGAGGTCCGAGTTAAGTTAACCCAGGAAGAGCCTGCTTTCACAGTGGATCCGATCGATCCGTATGAGTAAGGCGGGCCTACCAAAATAGGTACGATATTTAGTAATCGGCAAGAAAAAAAAGCTTTACTATTGCCCGCCTTCGAATAGTAAATGTTCAATTTTGTTGTCTGATCGAGATTGATCATTAACAAGTGGCATAAATTTCGAGATCGGCTTTGGTAAAGGCAAAACTTTAACAAAGGGGAACTACATGTCTGAATTTTCTGGTAAAACTGTTCTGATCACCGGTGCTGGCCGGGGCATCGGCCGCCACACCGCTCGAGGCTTCGGGGCCGCGGGTGCGAATGTTTGTGTCAACTATGCACATTCAGCCGCCCAAGCAGAGAAAGTCGTGTCTGAAATCGAAGCTTCGGGTGGCAAGGCGATAGCCTGTAAGGCCGACATTTCTGATCACGAACAAGTTAAAGCTATGGTGGATGCAACCATAGATGCATACGGCTCTATCGATATTCTTATCAACAATGCAGGTCTCAGTATCGATGGGCCATTCCTGGAAATGGAAGAGGCGGATTGGGACCGTGTATACGAAGTCAATCTCAAGGGGCCATTCCTAGTATCGCAAGCTGTAGCCCGAAACATGATTGCTGGGGATGGCGGTGTTATTGTCAACATCTCGGCAACCACAACGACATACGGCAGGCCAAACGCAGCAAACTACTGCTCGACCAAAGCTGGGCTTAACATGCTAACCAAATGCATGGCGTTGGAATTAGGGCCAAGTATACGCGTCAACGGCGTAGGTCTTGGTTTCGTTGATTCACCTTTGGTGCGCGAGCTTTATTCCGAAGATCAAGTTGCCCTGGCAATTGAAGGCACACCGCTGAAACGCATGACAACAAACGAGGAGACAGCGTCATTCATCAAACTTCTTGCATCAAAGTCGACTTCGTTCGTAACAGGACAAACCATTATGTTTGATGGCGGGCGCAACATGCGTTAAGGGTCTGATTTCTCCCAAGGAGACACTGAAAATCGCTACCTGGGTTTTCGAGAACGGCCAGGAGCGGTCATTCAGAAAATTACGATGGGCGACAGAAAACGACCCAAAGCCGGAATGCCCAGCCGGTTCATAGTTCTGATTATGTAGTAAATTTGGACTTATCAAATGGTGAGGCGTATAAAAGGGATCACAATTAATAACGACATAGCCAAACCCGTCTAAAGACGGGGACGGAAAGCCACGGGTCCTCGCTTCCTCCGGGAAAGCACAGAATTCTTCCCGAAGGACGCCAAGATCGCCGGACTGCTACTTCTATACCACAAGAGAGGGGGGTTCCGATGAAGCAAAGCTTATTAATCCTGCCAATTATTCTATTCCCGCTGTTAATCTCGGGTCCTGCTTTCGCAGTTGTTCCTGCTGTTAATCCGGTGAAGGCGACTGATCTCGATCCAGGTTCCCT
>JAPUIP010000620.1 GCA_027296925.1 Candidatus Poribacteria bacterium
AAGCCCGCGCTCATGGCTGCCGTCTGTCCGAAATTTCGGCGGAAACGAATCACGCGGACGGCGGGAGTCATCTGGGCGAGCCCCCGTAAAATCTCAAAGCTGCCATCCGTGCTCCCGTCATCGACAAAGATAATTTCATACGAGCCCTTGAGTCGCGTCAGGGAATTTGTCAGCCGATCGCAGAGCTCATGGAGGTTGGCTTCTTCATTGAAAACGGGGATAACAATAGAAAGGTTGATCTTGTCTTTGTCCTTCATTATGAAAACTTGAGACTCACCCCGGCTTCGCGTATGTTATTTCCTTTAGACATAAAGTAAATTTGACATCAGGTTATGTGTGAAATATAATATAATGTGTCCACTTCTAACTCGTTATACCGTTTGAAAACCGATATGCATTCCCCACAAGTTATTGATCATTATGAAAATCCTCGGAATGTTGGCACAATCAAGGATGCCGATGGAGTGGGGGTTATTGGCACACCAGCGAATGGGGATATGATGAAACTCACAATTAAGGTCTCTGCGGATCGGATTGTGGACGCAAAGTTCAGGACGTTTGGGTGTACCACTGCAATCGCAGCCAGTTCCGTCATCACAGAACTCATCAAAGGGAAACCGCTTAAAGACGCGTTAAAAATTACGGATCGGCAAGTTGACGAAGCGTTAGGTGGGTTGCCACCGGATAAACTTCGCTATGCGGTGCTTGCTGAAAAGGTCTTAAAATCTACAATTCATAACTATGTTTCGCAATTGTAAGGAGGAGAATCAACATGATTACAATTACTGACGCGGCTGCAAAAAAGGCACTCGTGTTATTAGGAAAAGCGATTGAAGAAGAAGGTTCTGATTCAGACAAGGAGTACGGTTTGCGGATGCAGGTTGTCGGCGGCGGCTGCTCCGGTTTTCAGTATAATCTCGGGTTCGAGGCACACCGGAATGGCGATAAAGTTTTTGAACACCATGGGTTGAAAGTCTTTATCGATCCGCGGAGCACGCTCTACCTCGCGGGGTCAACGTTGGACTACAAAGATGGGCTGATGGAATCCGGTTTCAAGATCACCAATCCCAACGCGACATCGACATGCGGTTGCGGCGAATCTTTCAACGTATAAATCCAATTCGATGTTTCGTCAGTACAGGGCAGGAAGCTCAAATTGAGTATCCTGCCCTTTTTTATTCAGATATATCGAACTCCGCGCGGCGTTCGAGGTGTTCGCAGTTGTAAGAGATCTTTCAATAGAGAAGTTGAACAGAGATTCAAGTCGCACGAAGTGAAATCCTACACAATGGGTGAATATACTGACGAAGAAGAAACAAGCCCACGATCTTTAGACGTGGGTCATAATCTTCAATCTTCAATTTCCCCTGACACGTCCTTATAATATGGCCGCAACGGAGAGTTCTATATCTGGAAACGCGAGCGGCGAAATCACATCGCCAATGGAATAATCTGTATGAAGGCGGTATTCGGCTCTATCGTCTGGCTGTGAAATGGGTTGACGGTACACGGCTAACACATCATCCGCCACATCAATGAGCCACACTTCGGGGATGCCGGACTCAGCATAACGCGGCAGTTTCACCGTGCGATCGTCCTCCAAACTGGTGTCGGCAACTTCGATAACAAGCAGAACATCGCCGGGGCGTGGGTGTGCCCGCGCGTAGGCGTCGTCACGGGGTCTGACCAGCGCAACATCCGGTTCAGGCTCTGTGTTATCGTCAAGTACAATTGGATCCTGAACACTGACGAGAGCACGCCCTTGTAACAGAAGCGGTAGAAGATTTGTTAATTTTCTCACACAAGCTGTATGTCTGCTTCCTTTTGGACTCATTTTTCTGATAACTCCATCAATCAATTCTACCCGTTCATCAGGCCGCAAAATGCCGACCTCACCCATCCAGTGGTATTCCTTGACCGAGAGCCGCCGAATCTGGTGAAGCGGAAAGGCAGCGGGATAGGCTTCCGAGAACGCCATTTTCGAATCGACCTCTTTAACCGCTTCGTTCATTTTTTCCTCCGTAGTAACTTTTTGCTTTCCTCAACGCAGCAACTTCATGATCTCATCAAGCTGCTGGCGGGCATACGCGACGATCACGCTCTCCGGATAATCCGCAATCAGCGCCGAGTAAGTCTTCTGTGCTTCAGGGAGATCCCCCAGTTGCCAACGGTAGATGTCCGCGATTTTCGTTTTTGCCTCCGCTGCGATTGAACTTGCCTCCAGGGCGGTAATTTCCTGGTATGCCACGATTGCGTCGGCGTACCCTTCCCGGCGCTGATGAATATCGCCAATCAACATCCAGAGATCATCGACGATGAGTGCGGTTGGGTACTCCTTCATTGTTTGTTGGCACAACGTTAATGCCGCTTCAGTTTGTCCGCTCAAATCGCTTTGCAACGCCTTAAGGTAGCGCTTGAGCGGTTCGTTGCTGTAGTCCGAGTTGGACTGAATCAGGACGATTCGATCCAGGGCATCGTTGCTCAACGGGTCAGCCATCGCAATGTCAAGCACGCTCTTATACGCCGCCACTGCCGCTTCCAGGTCTCCCCGAAAAAGCTGCGCGTCTCCGATTAACTTTTGGGCTTCCGCCTTCAATTTGCCGGTTCCATCAGCAACAGGGCGAAGGATGTCTTCGGCTGCAGCAGACTTGCCTTGTAGAATGTAGCAGGTTGCGATTCCCAATTGAACTTGTGCTCTTTGGGGCGGTGTCAGCGGCTGGCTGGCTAGCCTTTGATAGGTTTGCAGGGCTGCCTCAACATCGTGTATTCCGTGTAACCATACATCTCCCAGGAGCAGTTGCGCAGCGGAATCACTGTTTTGCTGCGTCATGGTTGTCAAAATAGCCAGCGCATCACTCCACTGCTCCCTACGCTCATAGAATCGTACCAACTTCATCTGAGAACTCCAAGCCAAATGCGTGTTCGGGAAAAGCGTCACAATCGCCTGGTAAAAATCTGCCGCCTGGGGCTGCTGATTCCGCTCCAGAATTTGCGCGTATTTCTCAAGGATGCGTCCACGATCTGCCGGGTAGAGCTGGCGCAATCGCTTGAAATATTCAAGCGACGCCTCCAAATCTCCCTGGTAGAAAAAGACTTCCGCTAGAGACAAAACCAGCCCCAGATTTTGGGGCTCGGCTTCCAAATTCTTTTGAAGTTGCTGGGTGATCTGCTCAAACAAGCGTTCCTGCTGTTCTCCCTCATAGATCTCCGCCATACTTTTAATAACCGTGTCACGTCCACTATAGCCGATGTCTACGGCACGCAACGCCCGAAGATAGGTGTTGACCGCCATATCGACCTGCCCCTGAATCTTATACACGTCTGCAAGCCGGTTGTAAAGGTAAGCGGTCTTTGGATTGATTCGGAGGGCATCCTCATACGCCTGGATCGCCTCTTCATACATCTGATGAGAGGTGTAGATGCCTCCTAGCTGCTGATATTGATAAGATTTGTTTGAGTCATTCTGAATAATCTTCGACCATTCATGAACCGCGAGATCTCGCTGCCCCTGCTGAGCATACAACTCGCCAAGCTGTTTCAGAATACTGGTATTATTCGGATTCTGCTGAAGCGCGGCACGGTACAGATCTAACGCTTCCGCGTACTTCCCTTGCTCTTTATAGAGAGTGGCTAATTTCTCCATCAGATCGACGTCATTCGGCTTTTGGCGGAGATGAGTCTGAAGTAATTTCTCCGCGTCAGCATGTCGGTGACGGACTCGATATAGATGGACAAGGCTGTGAAGCGCACTGACGCGATAAGGGGAGTTGGGAAAATCATTCAGAAAGGAGAGGTAGTTTTCAATCGATTCGTCGTATCGGCCGTCCGCGGAGAGATATTGCGCGATTAAGTACCGCGCAGTCGATTCGGTTTGCGTTTTGGGATATTTACTCACGAGTTGCTGGCAACCGCGAATGGCTTCCTTGTACTGATACCGTTGGCGGAAAAGCGACCCGATTTGATGCACCGCCTGGCTTGCATACGAACCGTTCGGATCATCATCGATAACCGCTTGGAAACTTTTCAGGGCGAGGGCATCGTCACCGAGCGATGTATAGCACCGCCCGAGATTCATACGAATTGAGTCTTTTGAATTCTTGTGCAGCGGTGTTTTCAAAAGCGCCTGATAAGCGGCGACTGCCTCGGCATATTTCTTGGCGTAGTAGAGATCATGGGCATTCTGAATCGCGTTATAATCTTCTTGAATCGTCCGGTTCTGAGCGAAAGCTGTCGCGGAAATGAGGACGCAGAACAGTATCGGGCAGAGGAGGTATAAAAGCAAGCTGAGACAATCGCTGGGGCTGCGGGCACAGCGTTTATCTCGTAAGCCCATTGTGGGTGTATAGCGCGCGAAATTTGCCCGCCAATTGTTCATTCTGTCATTCTGTTGTGCTGCCATATCTCTAACGCTCCTTCATACGACGCAGACATCACTCTTGTTTTGACCGAACATCGGCAGACAATAGTATAATAACAATCAACCCATGTCAAGGTCAAAATAGGCGACGTAGCGACAGCTCCGCCTCACTCTCGCTACGGATTTCTGATAAAATCTTGACAAGCAGGTGATTTCCTGTTATAATTCCGCTACTTTAGGTTGCCGGGTCGTCTAGTGGTAGGACGCATGGCTCTGGACCATGCTGCGAGGGTTCGAGTCCTTCCCCGGCAGCCAGTTTTTCCGAACGGCGCTATCGTCTAGGGGTTAGGACGGGTGGTTCTCAGCCATCAAACCGGGGTTCGATTCCCCGTAGCGCTATACTTGGAAAGCAGGTTTGAACGCTACATTCTATCTGTAAAGCCGCATCTGGGTGGACGATGATTTGTTTGACGAGTCCACAGAGTGCGGTTTTTTTTGTGTCTGAATCGTCCAGCGCATTGATTAACTCGGTGCGGAAGGTATTTGCATCCGGGATTCTCGGTGGCTCACCATCATATTGACGGAGTTCTGTTTCCAGTTCCTATTTCCGGCCCTGCTCGTGATGTATCTTCTCCTTGAGGACATCTAGGGGTAGCTGTCCATCAGCAAGGGCATCAACCAAGCGTTCGATGCGCCTATCAACTTGCTTCTTCTGCCGCTTGAGCGTGGCGACTCAGTAACCTTCACTTCCAAAATGCGTCGACAGCCAGAAACTATCAGGGTTTGAATCCATATTCACAGCTGTTAATAAAAGTAGTTTCAGTGCTTCCTTTGCGGAGGAGTGGACACTGTAATTCCACGCGACAACGCGCGTGTTTCAGAGATTATCGGGGTTGGGTTAACAACTGTTAATATTCCCCCGCTACCTCAGCCGCGGCAGGGCATACTCAAAGACCTGACCGCCGTTCTACACACCCGACTGAAACTCGTTCCCAATTTGACTGAGCACACATTGTCTCGGACTGCTATTCATATCGTATTGGTCACAATCGTCTCAGTCGCTTTTGCTGTCGTCGGGGTCGGGTTTCGACTCGGATTCTTTGATTGAACGGAAGCGGGCAAACATGGGAAGATGATGCTCGTGCGGATGAACGCAATGGGTTGTGCTCACACGGAGGCCCGTATCAACCATCTTTCTGAACTATTACAAATTCTAGAAATATTGGTGAAGGACAGACATAAGAAATGTCAGACAAAACACGCATTGAAACCAGTGTTGTCGGTAGTTTTCCATTGCCGAAATGGTTGACCCAAAGCGCTAGTCAAGAAGCGATTCTCGATGCCATTAAGGCGACAATCAAAGATCAAGAGAATGTCGGCTTGGATCTGATCTCAGACGGGGAGATTTACCGTTGCCTCTACTGCCACGAGAAGACAAACGGGATGATCGACCACTACGCCCAACGGCTCGCCGGAATTTCAACGGAACGTCCGCGGGCATTGATCGAACGGATGCGCAATGAGCCCGAACTGGCATACCGCGACGAACCGGCCGGCGTGGTGGTTGGCGAGATCGATCACGGATTACTGGATCTGCGTGGTGAGTTTGAGCGGTCGCGTCAACTGACGAGACATCCACTCAAGTTCACGTTTACGGGACCGCACATGCTGTCGCGTGTCCTGATCAATGATTACTATCCCCATCCGCGATCGTTGGCGTTGGCGATTGCAAACGTATTGAGTGAGCAAGCACGGGATATCCACGCAGACTTTGTTCAGATCGATGAGGCGTCGATCGTCGGCCATCCACAAGATCTGGATTGGGCGATCGAGGCGATCAACGTCGTTGCCAGAGCCATTCCGGGCAGATCTGGTATTCACATCTGTTACGGGAACTACGGTGGGCAGACCGTTCAGCAGGGGAATTACGAGGCGTTGCTGCCAAAGTTGCTGGAACTCGAAGTCGATCAGTTCGTGCTCGAATTCGCCCGACGTGGCTATGATGAACTCAAACACTTCGCGAAATACGACTCTCGCATCGAGATCGGATTGGGCGTCATCGACATCAAAGACCTGCAGATCGAAACACCAGATCTGGTCGCCGAGCGGATCGAGATTGGGGTCAGTATCGTTGGAGCGGATCGATTGCACGTTGTACCTGACTGCGGGCTGTGGATGCTCCCGCGTAGCGTCGCCCTGGGGAAATTGGAGAACCTCGTTAAAGGACGAGATCTGTTTTTAGGAAGATGAATACAGGCATCCAAATGCACATCAACGACCTTGACACACCCACACTGCTAGTTGATACGTCCGTTTTGGATGCAAACATCCGGCGCATGGCGACCTATTGCAAGCGTCACAAGATCGGACTCCGTCCCCAGGTCGATAGCCACAGATCGCCGATGATCGCGTATAAACAGATCGCCGCCGGGGCGAGTGGGATTGCCTGCCAAACATTGCGCGAATCGGAGGTCTTTGCCGATGCAGGTTTCAACGATATTCTTATCCGGGATGACATCGTCGGGCGGGAAAAGCTCACTCGCTTGATGCAACTTGCTGAACGGATTTCGGTGTGTGTCACGGCAGATTCGCGAGCGGTGGCGGAGGGAATTTCGCAAGCAGCGAAGCGTACCGGGCATCGCATCCCGATCTTGATCGAAATGGATGTTGGTGGGAAACGGCGCGGCACATCGACGGCCCAAGATACGGTGGAATTCGGCAAGCAGATTTCTGAGCTTCCGCATGTGGAATTGGCAGGCGTGATGAGCCCTCCAGTACCGCCGACGGCTCGCTCAGATCTGTCGGAAACCTTGGGGCGCCTTGAACAGGCTGGCATCGTCGTTCCCGTCGTGAGCGGTGGAGATACACGACACGCCTTTCAAACCCACAAGATTCCTGAGATCGATGAGTTGTGTGTTGGCGCATACGTTTTCTGCGATCTATCTCACGTTTACGGGAATGCGTGTGAGCCGGCGGATTGCGCCTTGACCGTCTTAACAACCGTTATCAGTACGCCAACTGCTGATCGAGTTATCCTGGACGCCGGGGCGAACACCCTCACAAGGAATCATCGGAAACAGCCTGGCCCTCCGTACGATTGCGTCTATGGCGGAATTCAGGGCGAGCCCGATGCAACGCTGTCCAATCTGTCTGAGGGACATGGACACCTCAATACCGCGCATACAAACCGTCGATTCAAGGTGGGAGAAAAGGTGCGGATGGTCCCGATCGACTCGTCGGCGGTAGCGAGCATGAATGATACTTTTGCGCTGGTGCGAGGGGTTCGAGTCCTGGAGGTTTTACCGATTTATTGAATCGCGAGTAACTCAATCTCATAAATCAAAGTTGCATTGGGACCAATCTTACGTTTTGTGCCAGTCGGGCCGTAGGCGAGATGCGGCGGAATAAACAGTTGCCATTTCGCCCCCACCTTCATCAACTGCAATGCTTCAGTCCAATCTGGAATCAGCCGATCAACTCGATAGCGCGATGGCCCCCGACGACGATTCGAACTCTCGAACTCCTTGCCATTGATCAGTGTGCCCCGATATTGCACAACCACCGTATCATGTGGGCGGGGCGTCTCACCGTTCCCCTCCTGAATCACCCGGTACTGCAAACCGCTTGGTAGAGTAACCACCCCTTCCTTTTGCTGATTCGCGGCGAGGAAAGCTTCGCCTTTACGCTTATTTCTTTCCGCCCGTTTTTCGCTGTCCCAGAAAAATAACATCTTTCATCACCTTGCGTCCAACTTTGGGCCGGGATTGTCTCCGGCAAAACACCACAACTTCTCAGCGATTGGAGGTATGCGCCATGGAGCCGTCATGACTGAATCTCCAAGAAAACAGATTGACAAAGACGCCGAACAGAATGCTATAATAACTATACAAGATTTTGGGCGGTTATTGATACGAAGCGCACCATCTACTCTTGCTGGAAGTGACAGCCCGGCGTTTCTATGTTTCTTTCGTACGAAACGCCACTCCGGCGGATCGTGTTTGGGTGAGGGCATTCAAGAAATGGCAAGATGGGACCGACGAATTCGGAGAAGATTACGAATTGGAATCGAGGACCTGAAGGAGGGCGTTTATCTTGATGAAGCGTATTTTGATGACTTCGTTTCCTGGCTACGCGCGAAAGATTTTAAAGAGGCAGAGAGCGATAACCCGGCCGAACAGGGCTTCTCTAGCCCCGACGAGAAATGGTTTGTGCATTTCCGGAGATCTCAGGGCTTCGTATTCATCCAATTAAGGAATTTTCTGAGAGCGCGATTGGGGAAGTAAGAGATCGATCATCAGTCAATTCGTCGGGTAGACTACGTCATACCCGA
>JAPUIP010000621.1 GCA_027296925.1 Candidatus Poribacteria bacterium
CTTGCCCGTAAGGCACTGGCGGCTGATTTTCGCACCATCGATCCACGCTCAGCTCGTGTCATTTTGGCGGAGGCCGGACCACGGGTATTATCAGTTTTTCCCGAATCCCAGTCGACGTTTACAGTCCATTCGCTTCAAAGACTCGGTGTGGAGGTGAGATTGAGTGCTGCAGTAACGGAGTGTGATGAAGCGGGTGTGAGATTGGCCGGGGAAAGGATTCCAGCGGCCACAATTCTCTGGGCCGCAGGGGTCAGGGCCTCGCCGGTGGCCCAATGGTTAGGGGTGGCCCATGACAAGGCGGGACGTGTTCGTGTCAATGCCGATCTTAGCGTGCCGGGATTTCCTAATGTGTTCGCCATCGGGGATACTGCGGCGATTATAGATAGTAAAGGGCGGCGCCTACCTGGTGTCGCACCGGCAGCCAAGCAGGCTGGGCGTTATGCGGGAAAGTGTATATTGGCGCGTATCTCAGATAGGCCCGCACCACCTCCACTTACATACCGGCACATGGGGAATCTCGCCACCATCGGGCGCACCTCTGCGGTCATTGATTTTGGGCGGGTACGGTTACGGGGTTGGTTAGCCTGGTGGTTATGGGGTATCGCCCATATTTATTTTCTGATCAGTATGCGAAATCGGCTGATCGTCGCTATTCAGTGGCTCTGGTCATACGTTAAATTTGAACGAGGAGCCCGATTGATCACAGGCACCGACTCTATGCACCAGTATCCTAGTAAACTGAATACAAAATGATAGATTCTCAAGAAAAGGGTGTTTATCTCTCTCTTTGCCCTGGTCTCAGCAAAAGTCCGGTTATGGCCGAACAGAGACAGCCGTGATCATCGCGCTTGGCCACTAATTTTCGCCGTTTTTTCTCCTAAGCGGACACTAAAGTGACATCACCAAGTCCAGGCATTATTAGCGATCAAAAAGGTGCTTGACATATTATGTCGAAGTATTAAGCTCCGACATAATGTATCACTTTCCACATATCGTTTTATGGGAGTCTTTTATAAACCTGTATTTGGAATTCACACACACATCCGCCCGCGTTCTCCTTGACGAGGCAAGGCGAGACTTGATTGCTTTGATGGCGAGTGAGAAGCGAGCCAGACGGGATGTGAATGACCTCAGAGAGCGCATCTCAGAATTTGAGGGGTATGCAAAAGATGCGTTGAATATTGGTGACGAATCTCTAGCTCAGGAGATCGCTGAGAAAATTGCTGCTATGCAATCGAGTGTCATGCTGCAGGAAAAAACGAATGTCTCGTTTTCAGCACAGGTTGTTCGATTGAAGGATGCGGTACGCTGTTTGGAGGAACACTTTTATGACACAGGCGACAGGTTGCAATACATACTTGATCGCCTCGATGCAGCGGCGGAGCTGGAGGAAGGTAACGAATACCTGGGACTGGAGTGGAAAATGCGCACAGCCGGGATCGGAAAACACACCAATACTGGACGCGAGGTTCTGGAGCGTATTCGTGCTACCAAATAGAAGGTAGTGCGAGACAATCCAGCTTCCGCCTAATGTTTTGTCCACTCACGAGACTGGTAAGCGACCCCACATATGAGAAAGTGGCAATGTATTGTCTGTGGCTTTGTCTATGACGAAGCCGAAGGATACGAAGATGAAGGGATTAAACCCGGCACCAGGTGGGAAGATGTGCCAGGTGACTGGATATGTCCTGATTGCGGGGCTGCCAAGGAAGACTTCGAGATGGTGGAAATTGATTGATATCCGACAGATGTAATACTCTGTCAAAGTCACATTTACTTAAGAGCCCAACATGCAGAGTCCAAAAATCTTGATGCTTCTGACCGTCATACTGCTAATTGGATGCGCAGACTCTGACGAGGAATTACATGAAGCGTTAGTCGAGAACAACTATAAGTGCGATGAGGCGAAAGGCATAACACCGGTATGCGGGTTCAAAAACCCCGAAGATCTGGCGGTAGTCCCTGGCGGTGATCTGCTTCTAGTGAGTGAGATGGGTACTTTCCTGTCAGATTCACCTGGCACCCTGTCGTTTCTCGATATTGCGAATCAGCAACGATTGCTCATAAAGTTCGTCTGGAAAAACGACAGTGATCAATGGGGTGACATCCATTGTGCCGCACCAGAGCCCACCAAATTCAGCCCCCATGGGATTGATTTGATGACCCGAACCGACGGCAGACACCAACTGTTGGTCGTTAATCATGGCAGCGAGGCGATCGAATTTTTTGAACTTATAAAACCGGACAACAGCTGGCAGCTGCATTGGAAAGGCTGCGCCAAACCTGATGATGACCTGTTTATGAATGACGTTGCCAGCCTCAACGATGGCGGCTTTTTCGTCACACATATGTGGAACAAAAGCACTCCCTTTCCTGAAGTAGTTGCCAAACTCACAGCAGGTGAAAAGATCGGCTGGATCATGGAATGGCAGCGAGGAGCCGGGTTCGTCAAAGTACCCGACTCGGATGCGTTGATGCCAAACGGGATCGCGGTCAATAAAGACAACAGCAAAGTTTTCGTGAACATTTATATGGCAAACAAGACCATCAAATTTGATCGCGCGACAAGCAAGGTCGAGGCCGAAATGGTTGTGAAAAACCCTGACAATATTGTCGTCGATGATGATGGTAATCTGTGGATCGCTTCGCACCTGAACGATCCCATTGAGGGTCGCTGCGAAGATAACCATCCAGGACCATGCCTGTTACCGTTTCAAATTATCAAAGTAAACCCGGATTCCATGCAGCCGGAAGTTGTCTTCACACATGATGGTGCCCCGATGGGTTATGCAACAGTCGGATTACCTCACCGAGCGCGTTTGTATTTTGGAAGTGCAAGTGGAGATCGACTGGCCAGTGTCGCGCTCACAACGACGCCATGAGGTCCCTTTCGAAAGTTACAACCCCTTAAGTAACTCGTGGGCTTTTTGAATGGCATCTTGCCCGAGCGTTGAGTTTATGAATTCGATGTAGCGAGGGTGTTCTGTGATACTCTGATCGTATGGTTAGGAGTTCTGGGTATCCGAGAGCCTCATCCTCATGGGCATGGCTTACAAAGATAAACTCGTCATCACCTTTATACCAAGGGAATGGTCGTTCCACTCTTAATCGTCGATCCGTTGTCAGGTTTCGCTGAATACTACGTTGGCTCGTTCGACAACAATCTTGCGACTGGCTCCTTAGCGAGTACTATCGACCCATTGCTGCCACTTAGCCGGCGTTGAGATTCTGGGTTATC
>JAPUIP010000622.1 GCA_027296925.1 Candidatus Poribacteria bacterium
ATTTGGACTTCCGCTGAAAACGCTGCTCTACGACTGGGCAGGTGGAGCCGGCGCGGGGCGTTCGATTCAAGCGGTTACGATGGCGGGACTGTCGGGTGGCTTCCTCGCCGGCGACGCCCTTGACGTGACGCTTGACGAACAGAGCGTTGGGAGTAAAGGTGCTATGCTCGGCGCCGCTGGCATCATGGCTTTCGACGACAGCCGGGATATTATCGGGGTGGCACACAGCGCGATGGAATTCTTCGCCGAGGAATCGTGTGGCAAGTGTTTCCCCTGCCGGATTGGAACGCAGCGCCTCACCGAGCGATTAGCCGGGGAGGCGGGGCCGAAGGAATTAACGAAATGGATGCGTGAGGTCAGCGACATTGGCGAAACGATGAAGGCGACGAGCGCCTGTGGCCTTGGGATGGCTGCGCCAAATATCACGGAGAGTCTGATGAAGTATTTTCCGGAACAGATCGCACAGCACGTTAAATCTTGAGAAAGGACAACGATGATGGATGTTTCAGAGACTCGAGAGGCGCTCACCGGACCGGTTGCATCGGTGCATACGCCCTTTCAGCGCGATGGTGAGATTGATTATAAAGGGTTGGGCAACTTGATTGACCACTGCATCAACGCTGGGAGCAAGACCCTGATCCTGACCTACGGTGATAGCCTGTATTCGGTTCTCTCCGACCAAGACGTCGCAGACCTCACGAAATTTGTGTCGGAATACGCGGCGAAACGCGCCATGGTGATTGCCGCGGATCGCCAATGGTGGATCGGCAAAGAAGTGGAATTTGCGCAATACGCCAAAAGCGTGGGCGCAGATCTGCTGATGGTCTTACCCCCAAACTGGGCCGCATCATGTACGGTGGAGACCTTCGTCGAGCACTATGCCGCCGTGGCCGAACACATTCCGGTGATGGTCGTGACGAACGTGTTCGCCCGTTCCCCGGACCAAGGCCTGGAGACGTTAAAAGTTTTGCGCGATACGGTGGAGGGTGTCGTGGCGATTAAAGATGACATCTGCGGCGCGTTTGCTCGCCGGATGGGATTGCTGGTCCACGACCATTGGGCGGTGATTTCCGGCGGACAAAAGCAGAACCACTTAGACCTCCTGCCGTACGGTTGCGACGGATATTTCTCAACCTTCATTCACTTCAGGCCGGACATTCCCCAGCAATACTGGCAGGCAATTCAGGCGCAAGACTTCAGCAAAGTCAAGGAAATCATAAGGAATTACGATCTGCCTTACTTCGATTTTGTCGGTGCGTTGACGGGCGGAGGCGATGCAGGCATCCATGGAACGCTGGAGCTATTTGGCATTGCCGAGCGCTGGCGACGAAAGCCCTATCACACGCTGACCGACGCGGAGATGGAAAGACTCAAAGGTTTCTTTCAATCCAAAGGTTTGCTCTGATTCCGGCATGGTTGAAGGCTTCGGCTTGTGCGGCGTAATTCCATAGAAAATGGGCGTTCATGGAGGTATGGTTATGAGTGAGCATCTGTCAGATGGCGAGATAATCGACGGGAAAAAAGAGGGATATTGGATCACGTACTATGCTAACGGAAATAAGAGAAGTGAGGGCACATTCAAAAGCGGCAAAAAAGAAGGCGCGTGGATTTTGTACCATAAGAATGGGAATAAACAGAGCGAAGCCAACTTCAGGGATGGAAAATATGAAGGACATTATGTGAGCTATCACGAAAACGGGGAAAAATTTCGAGAGGGAATGTATGGAGCATACCAGGGCAATTCATACGACGGGAGGAAAGAAGGGGTTTGGTATCAATACGAATCGAACGGAGAGACGATTTCGAGCAAAGTCACATATAAGCACGGGCGTATCGTGAAACGTGTAAACCACCTTCCCTTTGAATAATCTGAACGAGGCAATTATGGAACCCATCATTCAACAAAAGCTCGATCACCTTTCCCCAGATTTGCGTGAAGAGGTGATCGATTTTATCGATAGAAGTTGGTGGCACCTCCATGAGAATAAATGGTCTGATTTGGCGCGAGCAAGTTATCGACAAATTATCTTGGAAACATAACATCTATCCAGATGAGGTTGAAGCCGTCTTTGAAAATGCACCAATCTATCTGCGTAAGGAGAAAGGGAAAATCGAAGGGGAAGATCTTTATAATGCACTTGGTCAAACAGAAGCAGGAAGATACTTATCAGCGTTTTTCATCTATAAGCGAAATCAACGTGCATTGATTGTCACTGCACGCGAGATGAACGCAAAGGAGAGAAGATACTATGTCCAACGAAAACGTCCGTGAAGTTCCTGATGAAATGACATTGGCAGAGGCCGCCGAGTTTTGGGATGAACACAGTTTTCTCGATTATGAGGATATTGAGGAGGTTCATTTTTCTGTCGATCTTAGACGCAACAAAAATTACGTCGATATAGATGCCAATCTCGCTAAACACGTTCGCATGATTGCCCGCCAGCAGGGCGTCTCAGCACGTCAACTCGTCAACCAATGGCTTCAAGAACGCATTGTCAGAGATATAAAGCAAGCTGGTGGCCCCAAAGCATGACGGTGTAAAACTTAGAAACATACCACAAATGTACTGGTGATCTCAAGGAGATGCAGAAAGGAATAACATAGTGAATCGCATCCAGACGGAAAAAGAACGCTCTACAATGACGCTCGACGGAAAGGAAGTAACCTTCACCAAAGGGGAAACGATCTACGAGGTCGCTGATCGGCATCGAAAGAACATCCCAAGCCTCTGCTACGACCCGCGCCTTGACCCCTTTGGAGGCTGCCGTCTCTGCGTTGTTGAGATTGATGGCGCCCGAAATCCGGTCGCGTCATGCACAACGAAGGCAACACCCGGCATGGTCGTTCGGACAGCGACCGAGAAGATCGAGAAGTACCGAAAGACCTTGCTGGAGATGGTCGCCTCCGAGAACCGCGAACTCGATGTCGATCCGTTGCGCGGCTACGCCTCACAAGAGCTTAAGACCCTCGTGGGCCGGTATGGCGCCGGTACCGGCCGCTTCATGGGCGCGCAGTCGGGAACGAGCAACATGGACGACACCAACCCCTTCATTCTGCGCGATTATGATCTCTGCATTTCCTGCTATCGTTGCGTGCGCGTCTGTGCAGAACAGGAGGGCGACTACGCAATCAGTATCATGAACCGGGGTTTCGAGACGCAGATTACGACCGAATTCAACGGTACCTTGAAGGACTCCGCGTGTACCTTCTGCGGACAGTGCGTTCAGACCTGCCCCACCGGAGCGCTTGCCGACAAGAAGGCGATGCGTGCGATTGATCTGCCGGGCGAGATTGAGAAGACGCGCTCGATCTGTCCCTACTGCGGCGTCGGCTGCTCGGTCGACATTTTGACCAAAGGGGACAAGCTTGTTGGAATTCACCCGGCAATGGACGGTCCGGCGAATGAGGGCGCGCTGTGCATCAAAGGTCAGTTCGCCTTCGACTTTGTTCAGCATCCCGACCGACTCACCACACCACTTGTTCGTGGGGACGCTGGCGAACTCCACGAAGCGAGTTGGGACGAGGCGCTCGATCGTGCGGCCGAAGGCTTCCGTAAGGCCGCTGAGAAACACGGCAGGCACAGCATCTACGGTGTCGCTTCGGGACGGGCTCCCAGTGAAGCGGCTTACTTGATGCAGAAGTTCATCCGCGCGGGCTTCGGCACCAACTACATCGACAACTGTAGTCGTGCCTGACACGCCCCGACGGTTGCCGGGCTGGCAGCCACAATCGGACGCGGTGCAATGTCAAATCCGCTCGTTGACATGGAGAAGCCCGACGTGATTTTCTGCATCGGAACAAATATGACGGAGTGCCATCCCGTTGCGGCGACACGCCTCAAAAAGGCGATCGCGCGGGGCGCAAAGTTGATTGTCGCCGACCCGCGCCGGATCGAACTTGCAGACATATCAGATCTTTACCTCCCGCTCCGCGTCGGTTCGGATGTCGTGTTGCTGCTCGCGATGGCACACGTCATCGCCCGCGAAGGCCTCATCGACCGCGAGTTTATCGAACATCGCACGACGAAGGGCGATGCCTTCCTCGAACACGTCGTCGAATTTACACCAAAATGGGCCGAGGAAATTACAGGTGTGCCAGCGAAGGACATCGAGACCGCGGCAATCTGGTACGGTATGGCGGACAAAGCCGCGATTTATTACACGCTCGGCATCACGGAGCATATCTGCGGCGTCGATAACGTGCAGAGCCTTTGCAACCTCGTCCTCATGACCGGCAATATCGGACGCGAAGGAACCGGCATCAATCCGATGCGCGGTCAGAACAACATTCAGGGCGTAGGTGACAGCGGCGCACTCCCAAACAGCTATCCCGGTTTCCAGGCGGTTACTGATCCAGAGAATCAGGCGAAGTTCACAGAACTTTACGGCACGGAGATCGACCTCGAGAATGGCATTACCAAAGTCACGGCGCTTGATTTCTGCGGCGACCAGATTCGCGCGATGCTCATCGACGGCGAAAATACGCTGCTCTCCGACCCCGATCGGATGCATTGCGAGCACGCCCTCAAGAGCCTCGATCATCTCGTGGTGATCGACATCTTCCTGACCGATACGGCGCAACTTGCCGATGTCGTTCTGCCCGCAACCGCCTTCGGCGAGACCGACGGAGTTTGTACGAATACGGAGCGGCGTGTCCAGCGCGTCCGAGCTGCCGTCTCCCCGATGGGTGAGGCGAAACCCGACTGGTGGATCGTCTGCCAGCTTGCCAAATGCCTCGGCTTTCAGGGGTTCGATTTCGCGTCTCCAAAGGAGGTCTTCAATGAACTTTGTCGTGTATCTCCGATCTACGCCGGTCTTGATTGGGACCGCATCGACAAGAGTGAATACCAGTGGCCCGTGCCCGACAAAGCACACGCCGGCACACCAAGATTGCACGAAGTCGAGTTTGTAAACGGGCGTGGCATCTTCTCGATCGTCCGCTATCGGGATCCGGCGGAGACAGTCAGCGAAGAATTCCCTGTTTGGCTCACCACCGGACGCAGGCTCCAGTCCTACCACACACGCACGCAGACCGGTCGCGCCCAGGGCATCGACTACCTGTTGTCCGAAGAAGCCCTTGAGGTGCATCCCGATGATGTCGAGGCCTGGGGTCTCAGCAACGGGGAGTGGTGTCAGATGTCGAGTGCGCGCGGCTCCGTAAAAATCAGGGTGAAAGCGACGAAGCGCTCACCGCGCGGTACGGTCTTCGCCAGCTTCAGCTTCAGCGACGTTCCTGTGAACATCTTGACGGGTTCGGGCTACGATCCGATTACCCAGACCGCCGAACTCAAGGTCTGCCCCGTCCGCGTCGAGCTCGCCTGAAATCCGTGTCGCTGCCTGAAGTCTCATTTCCGGCGCTATTCAGTATAGGAAGGATCACCATGACCCAAACATCACTCTCAATCGAGCATTCACCACTGCGGCTACGCCTCCATCCAGCCATTGACATGACAGACGACCAGTTCTACGAGTTTTGTCGAATTAACCGGGACCTCCGGATTGAACGTACTGCAAAAGGAGATCTTATCATTATGCCACCAACGGGTTGGGAAACCGGTCATCGAAACTCAGAACTCAATGCAATTTTGAGAAATTGGGCGAAAAAAGATGGGAGTGGGATTGTCTCTGATTCTTCAACAGGTTTCAATCTTCCTGGCGGGGCTAACCGCGCTCCAGATGCCGCTTGGGTAAAGCGGTCAAGGCTAGCCGCGCTGACACCGAAGGAGAAAAGGAAGTTCCTGCCACTCTGTCCCGACTTCGTTATCGAACTACGTTCCCCCTCGGATAACCTCAACGACCTGCAAGACAAGATGCAGGAATATATCGACAATGGCGCACAATTGGGCTGGTTGATTGATCCGGATGAGAAACGGATCTACGTCTATCGGCCACACAGCGAAGTTGAATGTTTGGAAAATCCGTCAACCATTGCTGGCGAACCGGTGTTACCTGGATTTGTACTCGATCTGCAAGACATCTGGGAACCCGATTTTTAATCGAAAATGACTTGTATTTGCTCAACCGAATAGTATCAGTAGTTGGGAATTTCCCCTTTTCCGCGTGAATGGGGTGCTTTTCGACCTCGCTCAACCCGACAATCGTTGAGTTGAGCAAACGGTCGTAAATCAAACCGGCAACTCGTTCCGGTGGATTGGCGGCATTTCGTAGGAATAGCACGTTTGATTGACCGTTGAAACTCGTACTATCGCTGAGATTCCAACTTTTCCCAACTACTGA
>JAPUIP010000623.1 GCA_027296925.1 Candidatus Poribacteria bacterium
TTCATGAGAGTAGATAGCGAAGCCGACAACATCTTAGAAACCGCCAGTCGAAACATTTTTGCCGTTCAGGCCACAGCTCCACTACACACACATTGTCGCAGGTTCTGGTTTATGTACAGAAAAAATGGCGCCCTAAATCAATCAGCATCACTCCACAGCGCACTTTTTAATGGCGTCGCAGATGCTGATGAATCCGTAGCCGCCACTGCTTCAGATGCTTTGATGGATTATCTGGTGCAGTTTACTCGAAACACGTTGGATGATTATTAAACGCAAAATACCAGAAAGACAGGAGAGTATATAATGAATCGTGAACTACTCGAAAAAGTCTGCAATACGCCTGGCATCCCAGGATATGAAGACGCTATTCAAGATGTGGCTCGTGAATTTTTGGACGGAGTTTGTGATGAAGTATCCAGAGACCGAGTGGGAAATGTGATTGGCATCAAACGATCCACGAATCCACCAACCAATGGTGATCGCCCCCTCCGAGTCATCTTAGCAGCACATGCTGATGAAATAGGAATGATGGTCAAACACATTGACGGCGACGGATTCATACGCTTCCAAGCTGTAGGTGGACTCAATCCCCAGGTGCTTGTATCACAACGCGTAATTATCCATGGACGCAACAAAATCAATGGCGTCATTGTCCCTCGCAGAAAAGACCCCGTGCCAGCCCTGGAGGAGATGCTTATCGATGTTGGTTTACCCAGAGAAACAGTGTGTAATTCAATAGAGGTTGGAGATATCATCACATTCGCCCAAGAATTAGTCGAACTCAATGACAAAGTCTATATGGGAAGGAACTTTGACAACCGCATCGGAACCTACTGCTTGCTCGACACAATGGCACAACTCGATTCCGCCTCGGTCGACGTATATGCGGTGAGCACCGTTCAGGAAGAATTAGGTGTTCGTGGAATGCCTATGGCTGCTTATGCCATTGAACCAGACATGGGCCTGGCACTTGACGGCAGCTTAACGTGGGGCGCCCACATCCCAAAACACGAACACCTCTGCGCCCTGGGTGAAGGCACCGGCATTTACATCATGGATCGCTTAACAGTTGGAGATCGCCGACTGGTTCAATTCCTCTTTGATCTCTGTGAAAAAAATGGCATTGCTTATCAGCGAAACATCGGTGGCGGAACAGACGCCTCCGCTATTCAACGCACAAAATCAGGTGCTCTGAGTACCACAGTTGGCGCTCCCGTCCGCTACATGCACTCGACGGTTCAGCTATGCCACGAAGACGATATTGAAGCAACAGTTGCATTGCTCAAAGTGTTCCTGGAACACGCGCACGAACTGCTTCCCTAAAGCACCTGCCCAATATCAAGCCGCGCCTTTTCAGGAGGAAGCAATGGATAAACTAAAGATTGGTTTTATCGGCACAGGGAAGAAGCAGAAGCCAAGCAGCAAGGGTTTCGCCATGGCTTACCGGCACGCGGATGGGTACGCTTTGCTAGATCAATGTGAGATGGTTACGTGTGCGGACATTGTGGCGGAAAACGGGAAGGCCTTTGCCGAGTCTTACGGCATTCGACGGACCTATCTGGATTACCATGAGATGCTTGAGAAAGAGGACCTGGACATGGTCAGCATCTGTGTGTGGCCTCACTTGCACGCGCAGATGACCATCGATTGCGCCGAGGCGGGCGTACGTGCGATTCACTGCGAAAAACCTATGGCGTCAAACTGGGCAGATTCAAAGCGAATGGCTCAGGTATGCGAAGACCGCGGTGTGCAACTGACCTTTAATCACCAGCGACGGTTTGCACGGCCGTTTCGAAAGGCCAAAGAGTTACTCCTTGCGGGCGAAATCGGCGAGCTCACGCGGTTGGAAGGCGAGGTAGGCAATATTTACGACGGGGGAACCCATTTCATTGATATGTTCGGATTCTTCAACTTCGAATCCCCGGGAGAATGGGTGATTGGACAGGCCGATTGCAGAAATGAAAATCGGGCCTTTGGCGCAATCGTGGAAAACTTCGGTGTCTTTTACTGGCAATACCAGAACGGTGTCCACGCGCTCATGGTGTCAGGCCAGGGTAATCTAGGCATTGGAGCAGCCAGTCGGTTGATTGGCACAGACGGTATTATCGAAGTGGGTGTTAGGGGAGGGGCTGCGTTGCGCATCAAGCGTCCAGGCTCCTGGGAAGAAATCGACTGCGAGGGGGAGGGCATTCATGGCGCACATTTCATCGGCCGTGCTCTTGAGGATACCATTGAAGCTCTCCTGGCCGGTCGTGAGCCTGAACTCAGCGCTCGAAGAGCCCTGAACACCACGGAGATTATTTTTGCAGCCTACGAGTCTTGTAGACGCAGAATCCGGATTGACCTCCCGTTAGACGACGTTTCCGACAATCCGTTGGAATCGCTGTTCAACGAAGGCGCCTATTCGGCTGGATAAGTTTCGCCAGTCACGCGGTTGGATTATTTTAGCCTGTAGGGGCGATTGGCCAGTCGCCCCTACAGCACGTTGTTCACTTTCATGATTGGCCACGACTTCCAGAGGCGTCAAATGAGCATATGTGGTACAATTGACAACGTGATATTACTCGGAATCCAAAACTGCGCAACGGAAGGGTTCGGCCTATTCGAAACCCACTTGGCCGAGCATGGCAAGGACTTCCTGATCCTTCAGGCCGACCACGACGCCGAATATCCCAATTTGGAGGAAATCGGGGGCGTGGTCATTGGTGGCACACCCATATCCGCCTACACCATTAGTGACCACCCATTCCTACAGAAAGAGGTTGCGTTTCTCGAGAAAGCACTGGAGGCGAATAAGCCCTGCCTCGGGATCTGTTTCGGTGCCCAGGTCTTGGCGCAACTTTTGGGGGCCAAGGTCCGACGCAATGAGCGCATGGAGATTGGCTGCTATGAAGTACGGCTAACTTCCCAGGGCCGAAGAGATCCCGTTCTCAATGGGTTCCCTTCAACATTTCCAGTCTTTCATTGGCACGGCGACACATTCGAGATACCGCCTGGCGCCGACCTCCTGGCTGAGGGAGACGATTGCCGAAATCAGATGTTCCGCCGAGGAAACGTCATGGGCATTCAGTTTCACCTTGAGGTGACGCATGAGGAGGCGGGCAAGTGGGCAGAGCGATACGTGTCAGAGCTGAGGACGGTCGGTAAGACCGAGAATGAAATAGTCGCGGAATGTCGTGAAAAAGAAGCTGAGATGGGTAATCTTGCCGGACTACTCGTTAGGAACTTCCTTGCGCTCGGAGAAGGTTCGAGGGGAGCGGTCTAACAATTCATTGCAGCAGACGAGAGAACCTGACATGAGCCGTGCTGTCTGTCGCACGTCTCGCGCCAGAACCTCTCGTTGCACCGTTTAGACTGGGATATCTTAGCGAGCAGGCAGTATAAGGGCTTTTGATAGAAGTGGAGCGAAATCCAACTATCTTCCGCAACTACCTATAAAGAAAGGTTGAATATGCTTTTTTACGAAAACTTGGAAGAATATATACATGAGGAACGCGAGAAGTTGGAGCGGCTAAAACAGGCTAACATCCCTGAAGTTGGGGTAATTCTTGAAGTGTTTGGGCCGAATGACAATCAGGATGTGAAGAAAAACCCCGGTGGGCACTCGGTGACGCAAGCGGTTGAGCGACTGGCCATTGATTGCCATGGGATTGAGGGGGACCGGCACCTCGGCTTGACGCGGCCGGCGACCCCACGGGAGGCGCCCTTATACCTGAGAAGCCGCGCGCAGATTGTCAACCGGAGGCAACTCTTTGCGGTTTCGCCGTATGAATGCACCCTATTGAGTCAGCGTCTTGACGTGGAAGTGACGCCCCAATTGCTAGGGGCTAATCTTCTTATTGGTCGTGAGGATGGCGGCGATTATTGTATTTCAAACCTGCCGGTAAATACCTATCTTGCCATCGCCCCCGCGAACGCAGCAGAGCCGCCCGTGCCGCCCGTCGCCACGTTGATTCACTATGTCCAGCAAAAAGGTTGTAGCAGGACGGGCAAGGCGATTGCTAAGGAATACGGCGATGCGTCGTTAACGAAACGGTTTGTGGACCAAGCGGAGTTTGAGCGGGGAATTTTGTGCGGCGTTGAATACCCGGTTACTGAGCCGGCCGTATTGGAATGCGGGCAGCGGGTGTTTTTTAAGTTTCCTATGGGGTGTTGTTATTGAGTTAGGATGT
>JAPUIP010000624.1 GCA_027296925.1 Candidatus Poribacteria bacterium
CCGGCGCCGTCGGGACCGATGTGCGAAACGCATGGAACGCCATCTACCTGGGCGGCGATCTTTGTGAAGATCGGCTCGATAAGGGCGTAAGCCTCCTGAGAGCCGCCGGGCATCATCGCCGGACCATAGCGCGCGCCTTCCTCGCCTCCTGAGATTCCCGTTCCCATAAACTGGAGGCCTTGCTCGGCAAGGTCATTACTCCGACGAATCGTGTCTGGGAAATTCGAGTTTCCGCCATCGATGATGAGATCTCCTTTCGAGAGATGCGGCGTCAGGAGATTGATAAACGCATCAACCGCGTCGCCTGCTCTCACCATCAGTAGGATCTTTCTGGGGGTGCTCAGTGCGTCAGCCAGCTCTTCAATTGAGTGTGTTCCAACAAAGTTTTTGCCTTTTGCCCGTCCCTCGATAAAGTCGTCCACCTTTGAAACCGTGCGGTTGAATACCGCGACGCGATACCCTCGGCTCTCGATATTGAGTGCTAAATTTTCGCCCATCACTGCCAGGCCGATGAGCCCAATGTCAGCTTTTGCCATGCTATGTTCCTCCTGTAGATTCTGTCTAACTAATTTTCAAAAACAAACTTTACATTTCAGATCGGCAGAAGCCTGAATCTATCTGGCTTTTTCAATCCGACCCTATTACCCTCAGGCGGGCATACCCTATCAGCCTAGGGCAGGCCTCGAAGCTCGGCACAAGTTTTCACAGTCTAGGGAAGGAATCCGCAATCCGAAGTCTGAAATTTATTTAGTTAAACGTTTGGGATATGATACACCACTCTGGAAGTATGGTCAACTGAAAAATCTTGCGATAGAAATTCACAGCGAATCAGGCAAGTTATCATGCTGGGCGTGTGTGGTGACCGAGATGACAGATAGGTGACGAAAGGGATTAGACCGCTACATTCCAGCATGTGAGGGGGGTTGGGAGGGCTCAGTCGCTGAATTGGGCAATTGGAGCCTGAGGCTGTACCCAGCACGGCCGTGACCGGGTACAGTCGACAACAATTAATCGGCACCGATCGGACCGTCATGCGCTCCAGTGGGCATCAGGCGAGAAGGAGGGAAGGGATTTTACTTTATTAGGACTTACGCAGATGAACACTTCAGACGGAATCCTCACCCTTCTTGGGGGCGAAGTATTCCGCAGAAACCACCTGTCCGTTCAGATTGACGTATTACGCTTTCCACCGACGCAGAACGGCTGTGTTTCTCGGGCCAAAGGCATAATACCATTTATAGTTTTCGCTGCGGCCATTTCGTCAGGAACAAAAAACCACAGAACCGCCGATAAAATCCCCCTGACCCTCTTTACGAAAGGGGGAGAGAACTTCCCCCTTTTCCAAAGGGGGATTTGAGAATGGGCTCATCTGAAACTCAAAACGGTATAAGTCCCATTTATATCAAACACCATCTTGCATATAATGACGAAGCAACTTTCGGAGATTTCGATGCGCGTGGAAGAGATGCGCCTTTACCGTACCACTCGATCTCCCCAAGCTGTGAGCAATCTCTTTGAGCGGAAGCCCTTCCCAATGGCGAAGAATGACGATCTGGCGTTGTTTGGGAGGGAGTTGCAGAATTGCTCGGCGAAGATAGCCCAACAGTTCTTTGTTTTCGACGACCTTTGATGGAGAGGTGAGGCTGAGATCTGCGATATTCATCATAGGGAGATCATCGGATTCCAACGCATAAGTCATCATCTCGCGCCGCGAGTACTTACGCAGAAAATCGATGCAAAGGTTGACGGTAATCCGATAAAGCCAGCTATAAAACTGAGACTTCCTCTCGAAATCTGGAAGACCTTGATAAGCTCGGACAAAAGCGTCCTGGGTAATATCAAGTGCATCTTCAGCATTGGGAACAAAACGTTGAGCAAGGCGATAAGTGCGGTCATGATAGCGCACAACCAATTTATCGAAAACCGATTCATCTCCGCGTTGAAACTGCTCGATAAGCTTTACATCATCAGGACCCGCCTCCACACATCGTGGGAATACTTTTGGACAGTCTATCTCTTCTTGCATTTTTCCTTTTTATAAAAAATGCCGCAGCAGGCACATCCCCGTCGGGGCGTGACAAACGCGGCTTTTCCCTCCTATTATAATCAAGCGGCTTGAATGATTGAATTTTGGCACCGATGAACGTCAGCGATAATCTGTATTAATCCATCCGTTTGAGCATATCAGAAAACCAGCGTTTATATCTTTGGTTATCCTGAACCATCTGGTGTAACAGCGCCAAACTCTCGCTGTGATCTGCTGCTTGCGCAATATCCGCGAGATTAAGTAGCTCTTCGCGGACAACTTTATCCTGGCGAATAAGATCTGCCAATGCGGTCTTGAAACTCCGTGCGTGCCCAAGTAGGTCGAAGATCTGATTGGCGTGGCGAATTTCCTCCGAAGCCACCTGCTTCAGATAAGCAGCGAGTTCATGGTGATTTTGCTGCTCCGCCGCCTCTGCCAAGATAAACCGCGTGCCGATCGATTTCAACTTCGCGCGGGCTAACTCATCCAGCTCAGCTTCCAGACGTTCTTGCAAATGGTCTGGATCGCGGGGGTGAAGTTGATCATAGCTTGGCCAGACCGGCTTCTCCATGATCTGTTTTAGGCGTGTGAGGCTTTTGATCAGTCCCTCCTGTTCTTCAGGAGTCAACTGCCCCATCGTTTGGCGCCAGAAATCGGTCGCGCTCTCCACCCGGTCCTGAAAAAGTTGTAACGACTGTTTGGTCGGCTGTACCCGACTCTGCCGGCGATCTTTATCGCATTTTCGACGGGTCGTCCAACCATCGCGCTCCAGCCGATCGACAAGACCGGAAACTGTACTGTGAGCGAGCCCAAGGTGTTCTCCCAGTTCACCGATGGTCATGCCCGATTCGCCGCCATACCAGTGGAGGTGCAGCAAAGCATTGAACTGCACAATCGTCAATTTGCTCGGCACAATCTGCTGCACAAAGCGAGATTTCACCGCGGCTTCGGAAAGCCGCATCACACGCATAATTAGCATGGCATTTTCGGCATGCGTGGACATTTTCTTTCGCTTTCCTCTCCAGTTCAAACATTTTTAAAGTGCCCCAAGTCACCGGTCAGAAGCTACACTTTCAAACGCCAAAAAGCATGGTTTTCTTCAATTGCGTCGGATATACGTCGGATAGCAGACATATTCTGTCGTATGCGACATATTTTACCCGCAAATCTTGCAAAAGTCAATCAGAATCTTGATAAATATGCGCTTCCCAGCGATGATATGATTAAGAAAATCTCATTCATATTTCGCAGAACTTAACTAGCCAGAGGCAGCTTCTACTACACTGTAAATTATGTTTTGACTGTCATGCTGAGCCCTTCGCTTCGCTCGAGGAGCTTGCCCCCGTACCCTTACCCTCAGGCGGGCATACCGCGAAGCCAGCGGCACAAGTTTTCACAGTCGGGCATTTCATCTGAGGGTGTCCCGTAGGGGGAGCCCCGGTATCGCACGTTACGCGGGTGCAAACTATCATGTTGACCAACGCATACTGTTTGAAGTAAATTTCTTGAAGGAGATCAGGTCAAATGGCTCTCCTTCAGGGAAACGCCGGATTCAAAACAATAATAACATCCGATCCATCGCCTGGCAAGCGGATTATCCTTTTACCCACTCAGCGGAAGGAGGTTAGGGCTTTTGGATGTCAACCGCGCAATGCCGAAAAAAAAATGGTATAATCTTGTGCCGACTGGGGCGCCCTTCAGAAAGGCAGACGTTAATTTTAATTTTTTGTGAAGCAAATTACACATCGCGGGCTCAACACAGTTTATATTTTAAGCACCGTGACATACTTGCTCTCGAAACCGAGCTTTACCGGAGGCGATAAAGATGTTCAGATCAACTTCGATTTTCCTAGTAGCCTTTGTGTTGCTATGCGCTTGTTTCTATGGATGTGGTGGTGATGAAGTGGACGAACCTGACGCAATGGCAACGGATTCGGACGCTTCAAACCCAATCGTTCCGGATCCGGGTGACCGTCCGCCGCCTGCCCCACGAGATTTCGGCGCAGCACCTGCATTTCAGCTTGAAGACCTCGATGGAAATCAGGTGGCGTTGGACGATTTCCAGGGGCAAGTCGTGGCAATCAACTTTTGGGCAACATGGTGCGCGCCTTGCCGTCGTGAGGTGCCCGAATTTGTCGAGATTCAAGCCGAACACCAGGACCGTGGGTTTACGATACTTGGAATTTCACGAGATATAGAGCACGACGGTGGAAACATCATCAGAGATGAGGAAGCCGTTCAGGAGTTTGTGGAGCAGTTTGACGTGAATTATCCAATCCTCTGGGATACCGAAAACGTATATGGTGACGGGTATAATGGCTTTGGCATGCCAACCACTGTGATTTTAGATCGCGACCATAAAATTCGATTTCGGCACAATGGGATTGTGGATAAGGTCACTTTTGAGGCAGAAATTGAAATGCTGCTGAATGAATAGATTTCGTGCGAATCTGCTGTCATCGCTTGTCGCATCGACTTTGGAAGGAGGCAGTCATGAAGGGCTGTTTCATGGTTTTATGTATATTTGCTGTTATCGTGGTGGTGGGGTGTGCCGATAACCCAACAAGTGAGACTGAGACTGACGAAGTGCCCTCCGATGCCACTTTCATGCGCACGCCCACGCAGGTTACGGGCGAACCGCAGCAAATTGCGATGGCCCCTCAGCAAGCAGTGGAGGAGAAACCTTCCCAGCGTTTGCTCTCCTTTTTCCCAGAGTTCTTCCCAGATAACGTTGAGCATTCAATTCCGTTGGACAAGATTTTCCACGGCGGCCCCCCCAAAGATGGCATTCCCGCTTTGACAAATCCGAAGGCGATTCCGGCGCAGGTAGCAGATTATCTGCAGGATACCGATCTCGTTCTCGGAATCACCGTCAACGGTGAAAGCCGGGCTTACCCGTGGCGCATCCTGAATTGGCACGAGATTGTCAATGATACGCTCGGTGGCAAACCAGTTCTTGTGACACTTTGTCCGTTGTGTGGCACCGGCATCGCTTTTGACCCCGTCGTTGATGGGGAAGTGGTTGAATTTGGCGTATCGGGAATGCTTTACAATAGCGATCTGTTGATGTATGATCGAGGAACGGACACACCGAGTTTATGGGCACAAGCACTCGGTGAGGCGGTTGTCGGTCCCCGAACGGGCACACAACTCGACCTGCTGCCGATCACCCAAGCCCTGTGGGGGGAATGGAGAGCGGCTCACCCTGACACAACTGTGTTAAGCACAGCAACAGGGTTTGATCGGAATTACAGTCGCAACATCATCTATCCGGATGGGTTTATCGTGGGCCAATTGAGTGTTGACATCGATCCGAGGCTACCGAATACAGCAAAAGTGCTGGGGGTGCGCTTAGACGATGCAAAGAAGGCTTACGTGATAGAAGATCTTCGTGAGAAGCAAGTTCTCAACGATACGGTTGCCGGTGTACCGATTGTGCTCATTGCAAGTCCAATCTCAGATTCCGTCCGCGTTTACGAACGGAAAAACCGTCAGTTTGGCGGCGGTTTCGAGAAGGTTGTGGAAATCGGTACGAATGATGTCTGGGAGTTCTCGGAGGAATTCCTTTCCAACCCGGAAACCGGGGATTCGCTGCAAAGAATTCCCGATGTATTTGTTTCATTCTGGTTTGCCTGGTTTGCCTTTCACCCAGATACACTCGTCTACGAGGAAACTTTCACTGTCAGTCCGGAGGTGAGATTGTTCACAACCTGGGGTGAGATTAAGCGTTAGAATTGTTCTGAATTAATGAATCTGTATCTTGGCTCAAATCTTACCATGTCGAAATTAGTGCTCCCTCATACCTAAATCAACTTTTCGCTTGGCATAAAATTCTTTTGGATGTATAATGCTTATCATCCAGGTCGTCCACATCTATGTGGTCGAGCGAAAGCAACGCGGTGAGACGAGGAACGCAGCGCGTTGGAATGAATTCACCTGTTCCTCAAAAATAAACCAAAATCAAGAAAGGAAAAAATCGTGAGAAAATTAACCCTCTATGCCCTGATTTTGGGCGTTATCGCGTCAATGATTTTACCGGCAGCGGTTTTGGCAGATGCGCATAATCCGTGCAACCCCTGCAATCCGTGCAACCCTTGCAACCCATGCGGGGCGATGAAGCATTTTATGATAAATGACCCCGTGGGTAGAAACGTGTTCACTTTCGAGTCCAAAGCACCGTTGGAAAAAATCATTGGCACAACCAACAAAATTACCGGACACCTTAGCGTCAATCTCAAGGACGTCACCAAAGGCTGGAAGGCGATGTTTACACTGGACCTCGCCAGTCTGGACACAGGGATAGCGCTTCGTGACGGGCACATGCGGGACAATTTCCTGGACACGAAACAGTATCCCAAAGCGACCCTCACTATAGACAAGATTACCAAAGTGTCTCATAAGATGTTGATGGATATGAAGCCCATCACGGTGGACGCTGAGGGAACCTTAGACCTCCACGGTGTGAAAAACAAGGTTAAACTGGAAGGTATACAGGTCACCTATTTGAAGGAGAGTGCGGACACCAAAGCGAAGATGGATGGCGATCTCCTGCACATTGATGGTGGGTTTTCTATAAAGCTCCCTGATTACAATATCAAAGTGCCGAAGATGATCGTTCTCAAATTGGACGAGAACATCAAGATAGGTGTGGATCTGTATGGGACGACGGCGGCGGCAATGGCAGCCAATCCATGCAATCCCTGTGGTGCCAAGAATCCTTGCAATCCTTGTAATCCGTGCAACCCCTGTGGTGCCAAGAATCCGTGTAACCCTTGTAATCCGTGCACAGGCAAAGCAAATCCTTGCAACCCCTGCAATCCCTGCGGGAAGTAGGACGAAAAACATAAAACGTAAAACGTAATGATAATGATGTTACGTTTTACGTTTTATCGTTCCGTTGAAAAGCCATGAGCATCTCAGTCATTATCCCCGCATTCAACGAAGAGGGTTCCATCGGTAAAGTGATCGCCGACATTCCGAAAGATCTGGTACAAGAGATCATTGTCGTTGACAACGGATGCACGGATCGAACGGTTGAGGTTGCCGAAGCTGCGGGGGCCCGGGGTGTACGAGAGGATCGCAGCGGTTACGGTTATGCATGTCTGGCTGGCATCGCCGCGTTGAACGCACCGGAAGTCGTTGTTTTCCTCGATGGCGACTATAGCGACTATCCGTCGGAAATGGCGCTTTTGGTTCAACCCATCCTTGCCGGCGAAGCGGAGATGGTGATCGGTTCTCGGATTCGTGGGGTTCGTGAGAAAGGGGCGCTACTCCCGCAAGCTCGCTTCGGTAACGCACTGGCCACTTTTCTAATCAGGCTGCTATTTCGCGTCCACTACACGGATCTGGGACCTTTTCGCGCCATTCGCTATGATCGATTGTTGGCAATGGATATGCAGGATAAAACCTTCGGGTGGACGGTTGAAATGCAAGTCAAAGCGGCAAGAATGGGGATGCGTGTTTGCGAAGTGCCGGTGAGTTATCGAAAACGGATTGGACGGTCGAAAATCACGGGGACGGTCAAAGGAACAATCTTAGCCGGTTATAAGATCCTCACAACTATTTTTCGCTACGGTGTGACACAATGAATAAGCTAGAAAAGGTCTGGTACTTAAAGCATATTAACCTTTTTAGGGATTTGACCGAAGCGGATATCCGTGTCCTGGATCGTATTTCGTACATGAAGGATTACCACCGTCGTGAACAGGTATATGGCCAAACCGATCCAGGGGACGTCGTCTATCTGCTCAAAGAGGGACGCGTCAAAATTTATAAACTTTCTCCGGACGGCAAGGAGTTGACACTGGCAATTCTTGAACCCGGCGAGATCTTCGGTGAGATGGCACTGATCGACGAAGGTCCCCGTCATACAATTGCGGAAACACTGGATGATTCGCTGCTTTGTATCATACGCCGCCGAGATTTTGAGCTCATGCTGAAAAAGAAGCCGGATCTGGCGATGCGTGTCACCAAGCTTATCGGGATACGTCGGCGAGAAATCGAAAACCAACTCGAAAACTTAGTATTCCGTAGCGCACCGTCCCGCCTCGCCCTCCTGCTGATGTCCTTAGCGGAAAAGCATGGCGTTCGTGACAGTCGGGGAATTATCCTGAACATGAAACTCTCGCAACAGGAATTGGCAAATTTAATCGGTACGGCGCGGGAAACGACCAGTGCGCTCCTGAATGAATTCAAGCGGCTCAGCATCATCGACATCCAACACCGTCGAATTAAGATTCTCGATCAGTGGCAACTCAAAAAAATTGCAGATGCAAAAATGAGAGATTTTCCAATCAATCTCGAAAGCGAAAGTGAAGTTTAATGGTTTTAGAGATTTTCAAGTCTTCCAATTGTCCGTTTTCCCCAAGAGCGTTCAGACCGCTGAAGCCGTCCTATCTGCTTACGATAATATCTCACTCCGAGTCGTCGATGTACGGCAGAATCGCCAGCGCGCTCGACAAATGGAAATCTATGCCGTTCCCACGTTCGTTTTCAACGATGAAGTCATCTACGTTGGTTCACCAACCATGGACGAACTGGATGCCAAATTGCAAGAACTGACCAATCTTCAAGATCGGAGTTGTCCCGAATTAACGTAGGCTGGGTATGACGCAGTCTACCCGACTGACATTTTCAAGGTTCGCTTAAAAGGAAACATCTCTATAGTAGAATGATGGTTCGATGGGCGATTCGCAGTCTAGGCAAGACGTAAAGCGAACGCCCTCTTTTTTTGTCTATCGATCGACAATGTCAATCGAGATATGCTACCATCCCAAACTGCACCGATCGTTCATATCGCTCAAATCGCGATCGGTGTGGGTTAAAGAGGAGGTCATGAGTCTGGACACCTGGGTCATGATGGGGGGATGGAATTTTCTGGACCAATTCCAGGTTAACGAATTCCTGGACAAAGTGGAAGAAGTGGACGTAAGCCACTTGGCGTTCGGGGGGACACCCCCTGTGAGGCCCGACCCTCGACACGACAAGGACAGCATGGCAAAGGGTCAGGAGCCACCGGCTGAGATCATGCGATACGCAGGCAGGGTGAGGTCTCCTTTCTGCCGCTAAAGATCGGGGGATGCAGGTCTACTTTTACGGAACAAACCCGCATATGGCTGACGGCAGCGTTGAATCCTGAGCCTCACGGGTAAGTGCTTATCAAGAAGGCGAGAAAGATTCTCAACAGGGGATACTAGGAGGAGAGCCCTATGAAACTCAAGGTTGGCATCATCGGATGTGGTCGCATGGCCAATACCATTGAAGATGAACAGATCGCGAGAAGGAAACAAGGTCCCTACCGGAGTGGACTGATTTTACCTTATTGCCACGCGGGCGGCTATGCGGTGGTCGAAGAGACAGAAATGGTCGCTGCGTGCGACGTCGTGGAGGACAAGCTGAAGGCATTTCAACAACGCTGGAACGTTCCGCGGGGTTACACGGATTATCGTGAGTTAATTGACAGGGAACAACCTGATATTCTCAGCATCACCACTCGACCCGAGCAGCACGCCGAGGCGATGGTTTACGGTGCAGAACACGGTGTAAAGGGGATGTACGCCGAAAAACCGCTCTGCTGTTCGCTGCTTGAGGCAGACGCGATCAAGGATGCGTTTGAGCGAAACGGTGTCTTCCTGGAGTTCGGCCCGATGCGTCGAAACTGGGCGGTCTATCGGCAGGCACGCGACATTGCCCAAAGCGGGGAATTGGGCGCCGTCAAGTCGGTGCTCGGCTTTGCCGGCAACAGCATCGGCGGGCACTTTCTCGACACGCTACTCTACCTACTGGGCGACCCAGAACCGGTCTCCATTCGTGGAACGTTGGGCGAACTTCATCCCGCCGAGGGGGATACGTCCAATTTGCGATTCGTTCGTGATACGCCCATCCTGTCGGCATTTGTCGAATTTGACAACGGCACAACTCTGCATGCGGCGGCGACCGGGGCGGCCCGCGAGTATGAACTGGTTTGCGACTCCGGCATCATCCGGATTCAGAACGATGGCGAGTCCCTGCATGTGCGTAAAAAAGATGGACAACACCACGCCTACGACGCCATCGAAGTTGAGCCGGTGACCCCGTGGAGCGGCACAGCGCGCAAAGTCCGTGAATTGGTGGACGCCATAAAAACTGGCGAACCGGGAGTTAGCAACTTGCGAGCAACGATGCTGGGAACGGAAATCGGATTCGGCATCTATGAGTCGCATCTGCAGGGCGGCATTGCCGTCCGCCCACCCATCCCGAATCGAGAGCGCTGGGCGTCGAGTTGGTGAACGTTAAATCAGATTAAAACACCATCCGTTAAGGAGGAGAGATGGCTTACATAAAGAACTGGCGCGATGTCCAGCCTAACATCGCCCATCTCAGTGCGGTCCACTGGGGTGGTTTACGCGCCGTAGAGCGAGGCAGTGACGATGACCGCGATCGCCTGGAACGACTGGGTGGCTTTGCCCGACACGCACTGCAGGGGCGTAAGACATCAGATCATCACAAACACGAGAGTCTGGAACAGGTCTACTACATCCTCAGCGGCAGCGGGGAAGTCCTGTTCGACGAGAAGCGTTATCCGACACAATGCGGTGATGCGATTTACCTACCGTCGGGCATCTATCACCAGATGTTCAATGACATGAATGAAGCGTGGCTGGAGCACCATGTCATTAGCATGCCTGTGGCGGGCAACGGTGGCGAGTTCACTATCCGCAATTGGCGGCAGG
>JAPUIP010000625.1 GCA_027296925.1 Candidatus Poribacteria bacterium
ATCAATAATCAACTCCTGCATGCTGTCCAGCAAAAGCATCAGCGCTGTTTCTTCACCGGAGCGTAATCCCGCGTAGAGTTCCGCTTTAGTTATGACGGAATAACAGAGTTGGTCACCTGCAGATCGGCGCTGTCGAAGATAGTTACGTGCCGGAAGCTTACCTCGCAAAAGATCAATTAACACATCAGTATCAATGACCAGTCTCGCCATCAATCCCTAACCTTTCCTGGCGTTCTTCCCAACCTTTTCGTAACTGTCGAACATATTCACTGCTGTCTTCAATTTCGTGGTCTTTCCAAAGCCCGAATGCACGCTCCAGCGCATACTCAAACACATCGGGTTGGGCACTTTGAAGGAGGCGATCCACGGCTTCTCGAATGAGTTTCGAAATCGGAACCCCCGATGTCGTGCTCATCTCTTGTAATTGTGCTTTTTGGGATTCTGTCAGGTAAACATGTGTTCTAACCATTTTTACCCCTTCTTCTCATTCACGTCAAGTGTTATCACAAGATCTTTGCCACCACAATCGTCATATCGTCATCCCTTTGCGCCTTCTCTCCACCGAGAAAGCAACCGTTTTCGTCGTAGAATCGCTTCTCTTCCGGTGTGAGCATAAACGCCTTTCCTCCATTGAAGAGTTGTTATGGCTGGGCAAACCGGAGATAGATGATATATACTGCCAGCCCAAGCATAGCGAGGAAGCAGATCCAAAGGACGACGTCGGACTTCCTCCCCGGCGCAACGCGGCGGTCAACGCGGGTATAGCGCAGATAGATGGTACTGCCGGCGACGATGGGCATCATCATGGCGCCAATTGAACCGCTGATGGTTAGCATCCAGACAGGGTTCTCGATGAAGAAATAACACAAAGACTGGATGATTGGTGCGGCCACCGCCCAGATACGCAGGACGCGGACTCGCGCTTTGTAGTCGCGGGGATCGATCACCCCGAGCACACCCATAACATCGGCGATCATCCGCGAACCACCGCCCAGTCCCGAAACGACGGTTGAGAATAGGACGAAGAACCCTCCGACCATGAACAACCACCACGCCCATTGACCTAACGTCTGCGTATACATGTTGGACAGAATGCTGATGGTATCTAAACCGTCGGGCATTTCACCCATGCGATGCAACACCCCTGCGCCAAGCATATAAAATGGAATCGTCGCAAAGGTCAGTAGTAACAACGTCAGCACCACGTCGGTCTGCATGACACGAATCCAGCCGCGCGCACGGTGTACCCAACCTTCGCTATCATCGGTTGGTCCGGCGAAACGGGCGTAGCCTTTCTCGGTGCACCAGTAGGTATACGCCATAGACTCGCCTGAAGTCACCCCGGTGCCGCCGTAAGCGGCCAACGCCGCGGCGATCGCGAAAGTGGGAAACTCAAATCGCAGTCCCGCCCCCACGTCTGACCATGTGATCGCAAACTCGGTGAACTGCAGCAGGATCGCACACGCCAACGTGATGACGGTGAAGATCACAACCATAAAGGTCAGCAGCTTTTCGAGGAAGCGATAGGTACCGCTCAGAATCAGCACAGTCGCCAGCCCTGCGACGAGAATCGTCCACCACCTTGAGTCCATAAATGGCATCATCATGCTCATCGCCTGCCCGGCGCCGCCATAAATCCCGCCTCCGCCTAGAAGACCGGGAATCTGTTGAAGCAACCATAGAAAGATAAACCATGAAACCTTGTTGCGAAAAAAGGGTATCTTGCCAGGGATGTCGTTGAAAGCGGATAGGGCGGTCTGACCGGATGAAACAGCGTAACGTCCCAATTCTGATTGTATAATACTCTTGCCCCAGCAACTCAGTAGCATCCACCAAAGCATGACAAAACCAACCGTCGCACCGAGCGTGGTGGTCAGAATAATCTCTCCCGACCCCACCACCGAACCAACCAGAATCAGACCCGGCCCAAGAAACTTGACGGTGTTCCAGAAGCCAACCGGCGGCTCTCGGATATATTCTGGGCGCAAGATGTAGGGATTTTCGACGTCCTGCTTTTCCTTTGCAGTGTACTCTTGTTCTAACTGAATCGATTCATTATTTTCTGTCATAGACTCATTCGTTTCAATATCAAAATTTCGGACTTAACTATACTTCCGCATAATTTTAGAGGATCGTGTCATGGCGTGGCTTCCATCGATAGGTTTTCGCGTCGGTTTTAAAAACTTAGCTTTGGCGGCATCGTAGTCATCGTAAATATCCATCTCGGAACTTTCCCAGTCCTCGGCAAAGGTCTGTAATCGAGCGCGCAAATCTGCTGCCTGCGCCTCATTGAGCCCACGTGACTGCAGATCTATAGGGCCGGACACAAGGAATGTCACAATAACGTGCGTTCCATTGCAGACGTTGCCAGGTTCTTCCATTAAGTCAATCTTGCCGTTACTATACACACCTTCAACACTCTTGAGCATAATGAGTCCTCCTAACGTGAAAGGTAATGCGTAAGATGATTCGCCGATTCAATTCAACCAATCGACGCCATTTCCAGGTGCTCCTTCCACTGCGTCTGTAACATCTTTTTCAACACCTGATGTTCGGGGAGACTCAGGCTGGAGTCTGCTTGTGCGAGCCGATTCGCTTCAGATTTCGCAAGCTCAAGCAGCGCCGCGTCCTTGATGATATTGGCGATTTTAAAGTCCGGTAGTCCGGCTTGCCGCGTTCCAAAGAATTCACCCGGTCCCCGAATTTCGAGGTCTGCCTCCGCCAGTTCAAAGCCGTCGTTGGTTCGCGTCATCACTTTGATTCGGTGCACACTGTCGTCGTTCTTCGGATTGGCGATGAGGTAGCAGGCGGATTTGTGACGGCCACGCCCCACACGCCCACGCAACTGGTGAAGTTGTGCCAACCCAAACCGTTCCGCGTTTTCAATCACCATGATCGAGACGTTCGGCACGTCGATTCCCACTTCAATCACGGTGGTTGCCACCAGAATATCGATCTCTCGATCCTTGAGCTGGGACATCACCCCCTGCTTTTCCACGGATCGCATCCGTCCATGCAGCAACCCGACCCGCAGGTGTGGAAACACGTCGCGTTGGAAGTGCTCGGCCATCTCCGTTGCGGCTTTGATTTCTTCCAGCTTCTCCGATTCCTCGACGAGCGGGTAAACGATATACGCCTGTCGCCCGCGTTGAATCTCCTTCTCGATCTGCGTGTACAGTTTCTCGCGGTCGTCCTCCTTCACCCATTTCGTTGTGACCTTTCGACGCCCCGGCGGCATTTCGTCGATGACACACACATTGAGGTCGCCGTAAACCGTCAAGGCGAGGGTTCGTGGGATAGGAGTCGCTGTCATGACCAGGACGTCCGGGGTGTTACCTTTGTCTCTGAGGGTCGCCCGCTGCATGACACCGAACCGGTGCTGTTCGTCGATGATCACCAATCCGAGCTGATGAAAGTCGACACCCTCTTGAATCAGGGCGTGCGTTCCAACGACGAGGTGCGCTGAGCCGTCGGCAATCGAAGCGAGGGCCTCCTCACGCTCCTTTTTCGGCAGGTCGCTTTTGAGCAGAACCACGTTCAGGTTCAGCGGTTCGAGTAGTTCCGATAAGTTGTAGGTATGCTGCTCGGCGAGGATCTCCGTCGGCACCATCAGTGCGCCCTGATACCCACTCTGGATAGCGCACAGCAGCGACATCGCGGCAACGATTGTCTTTCCAGAGCCGACATCGCCCTGAAGCAGCCGATTCATTGCCTGCACGTTCGCCATATCCACTTTGATCTCCTCGAATACCCGCTTCTGGGCGTTTGTCAGTTGAAACGGCAATGCGGCAATAAATCGATTCAGCAGTTCCCCCTCGACCTGGAAAGCCAGGCCTTTCTCCTCCCTTTTCCACCGTTGTTTTTTGAGTTCAAGCCCCAATTCCAACAGGAAAAACTCATCAAACGCAAGTCGCTTTCTGGCGGCTTCAAGGTGTGTCTCCGACCTCGGAAAGTGGATCTCCCCAATCGCGCTGGGGCGATCTATCAACTGATGTCGCTGCCGAATGGCTAACGGCAACAGCTCGGGATACTGTTCGTGATATTCATCAAGGACAGCCTTGACCCACTGACGCAGATTCCGTTGCGTGAGTTTTGCTGTCAGCGGGTACTTCGGCACAATCCGACCCGTGTGAATCAGATCAGCGTCTTCTTCTTCGAGAATCTCGAATTCAAAGTCGGTGGTCTGGATCTCGTTGTTGCGGCGGGCGAATTTGCCGCTCACGACCACTTGCGTACCCACCTTCAGCAGATGTTTCAGATAGCCGACGCGGCGCCCGAAGGTGACGAGCTGTGCAACGCCTGTCTCATCATAAATCGCGATCTTGCCGACGGGCTTTGCTCCGGGGCGGCGAGGCGTGAACTGGTTCTGATTGACGACCTTCCCTTGAATCGTCTCATACGCACCGCTCCGTCCCACATCGTAAATGGAACGGAAATGGCCGCGATCGAGATAATCGCGCGGGTAGTACTCCAACAGATCGCCAACCGTGCGGATGTCGAGTTCTATCGTGAGTTTAGCTGTACGGCGTGGCCCAATTCCGCTTGCATACTGAAGGGGCGTTGTGAGAAAATTCAGCGACGCCGGGTCAAGCGAAACGGGAGTATCTGAGACGGTGATTTCTTCCTGGAGTGGGGATTGCGTGGGGTGTATCGCGTCTTGTGTATTGCGCGTGTCATCCGTTTTGTCATCGTGTTGCACTGCGGCTTCGCGGGTCTGTTGATTCACGGATTGAAACAGCGGCAGGTTGCCAACCGGGGGCGACGTTTTCTGCATCCCTGATGTCATCGCGTCGATAAGCTTCGTGGCGGCTTGTATCACATTCATCCGCTCCATGGGGGACAGCGCTTCATAATCTACGAATAGATCCGCGAGTTCGCTCAACGAGCGCTTTTCGGCGAGATTGCGGGTCAACTGCCGGGCTTTTTTGACCCAGAGCTGGACATAGTTGTTCAAACCGTTAATCACCACGTTGTCCTGGCAGCCGCTCCGGATCTCTTGCTGAAAAGGACGTCGGATTGTCGTTAAGATTTCTGTGAGTTCATTCGTCATCGTTTTCCCCATTCCTGATTCCCTACGGCATTCTCTAATTTTTCGTTACTGCCTTGAGCGTCAATTCCTTGGTAAGGTCCTCCCACGTTATCGCCCATTTTGCAGCTTTGCCATCAATAGATGTTGCATTGGAACGCTCGATTTCTTTGGGCATTTCCACCGTTAATTCAAATATAACTTCCGAGTTCGCTTCATCTGACTCCTCTCCATTGGGGGAGAACTTCGGAATGGTACTGCTAAACGTGAACGCGCCATTGCTCTGCTGTGTGAATGACAGCAAATCTGTATTTTGGATTTTGAAACGTCTTCTATTTTTGAAGATGAAGCGCAGCCGCTGTGTTTCGCTGACAAATTCCTCGGTTAACGTGTAATTCTCCCTTAACTCAGGAAACATATACCGATACATCCAAATCCAAACCCGCCAGCCACTTCTTCCTTCCTCATCGCCTACATCTCCGTCGGATATTTCAACGATTGCCTCTATATCTGCCGTCCCATCGGCGTAAAAGGTAATCTTTTCTTTGTTGTTTATGCAGCCCAACAAAGAAAAGATTACCTTTT
>JAPUIP010000626.1 GCA_027296925.1 Candidatus Poribacteria bacterium
CGTGCCGAATATCTGTCCTTTCACCCCTCATCTGGATGACAACCCCGTCATCGTCTACACCAGCGATGGGTTTACGAAACCTTATCCGTTCAAGCCGGATGTCGTGGTCGGCATCGACGATGTGCTTGAGAAAAAGCTCGATATGCTTCACTGTCACGAATCGCAGATGTATGAATGGCTGCCGTACAACGCGGGCATCCTGAATCAAGTGCCGACGGATGCGACCGAACGGCGCAAATGGATGAGCGACCGTCGATCCAAAGGATTTATGGAGATTGCCGACACGTATCGGGCGCTGCTGATCGAACTCTACGGTGAAGCACAAGGAGGGCGGATGCAATATGCCGAAGCGTTTGAGGGCTGCGAGTATGGTTCGCCGTTGACGGACGAAAATAAACGGGTGCTATTCCCATTTTTCCCGGAATTGTAAGGAGTGAAGTGTGCCAACAGAAGAATCAAGTGCTCGGACGCTGATGATGATCGTCGGTGTGATTGGGCTTGTTTTTGCGATTGTGATGGTGATTCTATTCTTCAACGCGGCGCCTGCCCGTTCGGATATTCCAAATCACCTCACCTATACGGATGCCGCTGCTTGTCTGGAGTGCCATCTAGGTAGTACGGAAAATTCCCCGACGATGCCGCATCTCAATCTTGGTGGATGTGACTTTTGTCATCGGCTCACTAAATCTACGACAAAGCAGATTGACAAATAGATCATCCGTCCATGGGAATTTCTGCCGTAGATATTTACCGCAAATCTTTGGGCATTCGCAGCAAGTCAGCACGTACAAAGCGACAGTCGATACCGACAATATCCGCATTCTTCTTCGCAGCTTCCAACTCTTTTCGTGCAATCCCCCCCAGCGTCTCAGCAATTTCTCGCATCCGCCTGAAATAGCGGACGCTACAAACTGCGATAAATTGAGCGACCCACTTTACGGGAGGCCAGTCGCCGCTCCGACGCGCAACGGCGTGAGCGATGGCGCGTTCTGTGACTTGAGATAGGCGTTGGGGTCGTGATGCAGCGCCCCTTTGGGCAGCCACTCCCACAGCGGCCCCAGATCCTTTCGGACCTGGTCGACATAGAACTGCGGCAGTTCGGTCGTCTCTTGTTCGAGATAGTCCCTTAACTGCCGGTCGGTGTCGAGCCGTCGACGGATTTCATTGTGGTACTTGACCCGACCAAAACCTTCTGACGACATGGCCCGCAGCACATTTATCCACCGCGGCAGGGGGGCCTGGATTGCGCGGTAGCGGTTGAGAATCGCGCCCCATGAAACCGTATGCCGGGTCACATCGACCACATGATCGTAGAAATCTGGCCAGGAATAGTGTTTCGGCCTCACGTTCATGGCGTGCTGTGTGTCCAGGAAGTGGAACGGGAAGGGTAACACGCGGTTGGCACGCTGGTATTCGAGGTTGAGTGGCGCGGCCTGTCCAAACGCTGAGAGCAGTGAATAGGCAGGAAACGCGCCCGGCGTCAGGTCCACAAATCGTTTCGTGAGCGCAAAGGGTTCGGGGCCTTCATCAACGTCGAGCCCGAACACGAAGTTGGTTTGTACGTAGGGGATGTACCTCAAGATGGTGTTGACGTGTTCAGAGACCTGCCGGACTTTGTCCATCCCCTTCTGCTTACCGGTCTTCGACTTGTTGCCCATGTCATACCACGACTCAATACCCGGCAGGATGGCCTTGAATCCATTTCGTTTGAGTCGCTTGAGGTGCGGCTCCGACAGGAGGGATAGACTGCTTTCGGCGATGAAGTCGATGCTGTCTGGAGGCACGGCCTCCTCAATGGCGCCCATGCAGTCATTGAATCGGACACCAAAGTTGGGATCGTGCCAACCGACACGGGGCCGCCTAAACTGTCGCAAGAGGAACCGCAGGTCATCCTTGATCCCATCGAAGCTCATCTGCTGATACGGTACGACCGAGTCGATACAAAAGCTGCAGGTGTACGGGCATCCCAAACTACCGACCATCGGAACCACTTTGATCAGGGGTGTTTTCTGGAGCGTCGACGCGATGAACTTCCAACGCTCGCGGACACCGGGAAGCATCGTGGGCTGCTGTCTTGCTGCGATAGCTACCCCGACGGGGCGGTGTTGAGAGCCGTCACACAAGACGTCCCGGATCACCGCTTTGTCCGTGAAGCCCAGGACGTAGTCGAAGTACTGCTGGACGTCCTGCGGGTAACAGCGGGCGTGGGGGCCGCCGAGAACGGTGACCGCGCCGTTTTTTCGGAGTAGGTTGCTTATCGCGTATGCCAGTTGTGCACCATTGGTGTACGCGGCGATGAAGACCAGGTCGACGTTGTCAGGTAACGCCTCGACTAGATTCTCAGACCCGGTATAGCACACAAGTGTGACGTCATGCCCTTCTGCTTCGCACCACACGGCGATGGCTTGGGGCATGAGGCTCGCAAAATTGGGAAACATGACACGTGCCCACAATGATCGCGTGGGCGCTTTGGTGACGAGGTCAATGATTCCGATACGACGCTTTCGCATAGTGCCTCCTGTTTGGAGTTTTCTTCAAGAATCGCGGGTTTTGAACGCATATTGAGTCAGCCGTACAAACCCCGAAAAATAAAGGGAATAACGGTGAATGGCACGGACTTAAGGATTTTGTTGTAAGGAAAAGTCGCTGAAAGCCAGTCACCATATGAATGGAACGAATCCGTAAAATGCAAAAAATGGGTTTGTCAAAAGGGTAGTGCTATACATGTAATGCTATGAAATGTGGTTGACACATTTACAGAATTCTGGTTATCCTCTTTGACATTGCCTAGATAACAAGGAGACTAACCGTGAAGAGATGTTGCCCCACCTGTGACAGCACGAATATCAAAAAGAACGGACATATTCACAATGGCCAAGATAGTTGCATCTAGAAATACAAACGGTATTATAACGTCTTCACTGATATAATTCAATGCCTTGTCTCAATACCTATTTCAGAGTTACATCGTGTGAATGTTGCGCGCGATGTATGTATCCTGCTCGACCTTCGATAGCGTTGTAAAATAAATGCGCCGGACCGTCACGCGGATTGGCAGCGAAGCGTAACGCTCCGGATAACGTTGGGCATCCCGTAAGGCTTCAGCATCGAAACCATCGAACTGCAAAGCGTGCCCACCCTGCGCGTTACAATTATCAACAAAAAGGCCACAAAAACCACTGTATTTTTCCATGAGGGCGCGATATAATGTAGAGCATACTATTCTTATGTTTCGAGAGGAGAACAGGACTTATGGATGAATCGCGACTTGACAGAGATTGGAATTCAGGTATTGTCAGGTATCCGGATCCGGCAGTTGAAGTGATCGACCCACGCTTCGAGAAATACAAGCTCTCCAACGCGGCCGTGGAGCGGTTATGGACGGGGGCGCGATGGGCAGAAGGGCCGGTGTGGTTCGGGGATGGTCGTTATCTGCTTTTCAGTGACATTCCGAACAATCGAATGATGCGCTGGACCGAGGAGACCGGCGAAATCAGCGTTTTTCGTAGGCCGTCGAACAACAGCAACGGCAACACCCGCGACAAGCAGGGCCGGCTCATCACCTGCGAGCACGACACGCGCCGTGTGACCCGTACCGAGTATGACGGGGGCATCACCGTATTGATGGATGGTTTCGAGGGCAAGCCGTTGAACGCGCCGAATGACGTCGTGGTCCATCCAGATGGGCATGTGTGGTTCACCGATCCGGGCTACGGTATTCTCATGAATTATGAGGGGCACCAGGCCGAGTTTGAACTTCCGACCCATGTCTATCGACTCAACCCGGACACCGGCGAGGCGCAGGTGGTCACGGACGAACTGGAAAAACCGAACGGCCTCTGTTTCTCGCCCGATTCTTCGAAGCTCTATATCGTCGACACCGGTGTATCTCATAAACCCGGGCACCCACGTCACATTCTCGTCTACGATGTAGTGGACGCCGCCTGCCTGGCGAACGGTCAGATGTTTTGTGATATGGCGCCGGGGACGTCGGATGGCATCCGCTGCGACATCGACGGCAACGTCTGGGCAAGCGCGTGTTGGGTCGGCGAGGGATACGACGGCGTGCATATCTTCGCGCCGGATGGCGACCTCATCGGCAAGATTCACCTCCCCGAAGTCTGCGCGAACCTATGCTTCGGCGGTGTCAAAAGGAATCGGCTGTTCATGGCCGGCAGCCAGTCCATATACGCGGTTTACGTGGAAACCCAGGGGGCGCAAATGCCGTGAGAAATCGCTGAACTGCGCATGAAGTGTATACGGCACTTTTTCAGAGAGGAGAAACGATGGGAACCATTGATTACCGAGATTTTGACCGCGACATCTGGGAAAAGGAACTGGAGGACTTTGTGCCCGCTGTGATTTATGACATGCACACGCACATCTGGTCGGAGGCGCATAAAGGCGAGTTGAAGGGTGCCGCTATGGGGCTGCGTCAGGAGATCGATTATCAGGACCATCTGGCGTGGGCGGCGAAGCTGTATCCGGGGCGTGAGATGCACTACCTCGTCCTGGGAACGCCGATGCCGGGCATGGATGCCGAGGGACATAACGACTGGATGGCGGCTCAGATGTCGGCGGACCCCCAGTCGGAAGTCAACATGATGGTCACGCCGGATATGACGCCGGACTACGTCGCCGCGCAAGTCAAAAAACACGACTTCTTTGGACTAAAACCCTATCGAACTTTTGCCCCAGACCCCGCCAATGGGCGAATCCGCGATTTTCTGCCTGAGTCTTTCATTGAGGTCGCGCACGACTTGGGGCTGGCGATTACCATGCATCTATCCAAGAAAACCGGCCCGGCTGACCCTGAAAACTTGAAAGACCTCCAGCACTATACGAGGCGCTATCCGAGAGCACAGTGGATCTTAGCGCACTGCGCCCGTGCCTTCAATGCGTTTATGATGGAAGGGTCAATCCATGTGTTGAAGGAGATGCCGAACATCTGGTACGACACTTCAGCGGTGAACGACGTCTACTCGCACTATCTGCTGATGAAACACGAAGACCGCAAGCGGGTGATGTTTGGCTCGGACAACATCGTGGCGGGGTGTGCGCGCGGCAAGTACATCACCTATGGTCGAGCGTGGGAATATTACGGCGGGTTTCCAGATCTGCCTCACTGCGACCCGACACCGACATTTGTGATTTATGAGCAGTTACGCCAGGAACGGCAGGTGGCGGACATGCTGGGGTTGAGTCAGGAGGAGATCGAAGATCACTTTTCAGGGAATGCCATACGTTTCATCAAACAGGTGCGAGCGGGTCGGGATTGGTAGGTCAGAGTCCGTGCCCATCACTATACAGAGGGGATCAACTGCTATGAAGAAACCACGTCTGATCTATTACAACGACGCACATCACTTCAACGCCAAACGGATCGAACCCCCCGCCTCCATTCACATGCTCCAATGGCCGGTCGATGAAGTCCTCGGCACCGGCGTGGATGTGCTGGTGTTCGGCCTGGGATACGCTGACGTCTACTTCCACAACAGCAAGGTTGGGCGCGTCGTTGGGCAGATGAAAGAGGTCTGGGACAACTACATTGACTGGCGCATTATGCGCATGGTGGAAGAAGCCCGGAAGCTGGGAACCGACCAGGTCTGCGAGGTCATCAGCCGGGGTCGTGAAATGGAGTTGACGGTATTCCCTTCCCTGAAACTGCAGGCCAGTTCACCGCCGGGGAGCGAACGCTGCGGTCTGCTAAAATGGGAGCACGGCGCGGAAGTCTGTATCGGCGAGGAAGGCCGCGCACAGTGGTGCTACGACTTCGCCCACGAACTGGTGCGGCAGGAAAAACTCGCCATACTCCGGGAGATCCTCGAAGACTACGAAGCCGATGGGATTGAACTGGATTTCATGTTCGATATGTTCTACTTCAAGACGGCTGAGGTCGAAAAAAATACCCCGCTGATGAACCGCTTCGTCGCTGAGATTCGAGAGATGGCAAATGAGATTGGGAAGCAACAGGCGAGAGAGATCCCCATCATGGCGCGCGTTCATCTCAGCAGAGAGGACAACCTGGCGATTGGGCTGGACGTGGAGACGTGGCTCAAGGAGCGAAGCATTGATTACGTGGTCGGACAAGAACCGAATATACTCACTGAAACGGGAGTGAGGGCACGCTGGCTGCCCGAGGTCGCCAATGCAGCGGGAGGGGCGGCTTACTACCGGCCTCCCCGGCGTGTTTATGACGAACGGGCAGGACTGCCGAGTATTGAGATGTACCGCGCGTTGGGGCAGACGCTCCACTGGGATGGGTGGGCCGGTATGTATCACGGCTACCTCCCGTGGCCCTTCAGCGAAAGGGAATACCAGATTCTGCGGGAGATGGCTTATCCCGAGGTCTACGCACGGCGAGACAAACGCTATCTCCTCCAGCCGCGAGAGGGTGAAGCGGGCAAACCCTCCACCACGCCAGCGCGTCAGTTGCCATTAGCGCTTGAGGGGGGAAAAACCGCCGCTATCCATATCTGGGTCGCCGACGACATCGAAAGCGCAAAGCAAGACGGAGAGATGCGCAAGCCGATCCTCACGATTCGGTTCTCCTTTTTCTGCATTGAGGACGATATTGAATTTCGCTTCAACGGCAGGACGCTGCCCTGGGAGGATGCAGAGATCACCGATGAACGCGCTTTGACCATCCAGGTGAGCCTCGCTTCATCCATGCACGTCCAGGCGCCGCTCGGGATGTCCGCCCACTGGTTCCGATACAAGCTGGAATTGGACGACCTCAAGCGCGGCGAGAACACACTAGAGATCGAAACCAGGAAGCTGACAAAGACAGCCGGCTTCACCCGGAGTGTGAACGGCGTTGAGATACAGACGCGGTATAAGGACTTCGTTCGTCCAGAAGGGCTCGAGGTCGAACACATTGCGCCCGCCGGAGGATAGTATCCATAACAGCAAGACTTTTCCGCCAAGCCGCCGAGATTTTATCCACGAATTGACGCGAATTTTCACGAATGTTTCGCAAAAAAAATCCCGCGCAAATCGGCGAAATCTGCGGATTATGCGAAAGGTCCGCATCTCCTTGACGATTACAGTAACTTTGAATAATATGCAACATGCCGTTCGCATTTTTGAGGAACGTTACAGATAGAGCGTCCGCGCCGGCGTTTACCGCTTCTGGTAAAGCGCCACGGCACCGAATTCATAGCTTGCGGCGGTATCTGGCAACTCTTCGAGGTAGACCGTGAATCGCACGGGCAGACCGTTTTCCGGCATCTTCTCCTTCCAGTAGGCCGCATACGCCCGTGCATAGGCCTGGCGGATGCGCTGCTTTTCCGCCGCATAGCCTTCGGCATCCACCAATGGGTGCGGCGCCTTGGGCGCAGCGCCAAAGGAATGCACCTCCAGGAAATCGAGTTCCGCGAGGGAATCGCAGATGCCGGCCTCGCGCACGTACATCTCCCAGGTGTCGAAAATTCGCGGCACCTCCTTTTCCGGATCCATCCGCGCGACCTCATCCAACTCCAGTTCATTAGTCGCTGCCAGGGCGCCGGTCATGCCGACGAAGCGGATCTTGAGATCGCCATTGTCTAACTCTTCGACGACCAGATCCGAGAAAACGTCATTGGTTTTCTTCCGGTAGTAGGTCACCCGTCCTCTCTTCTTAATTTCCCAGTCCATTTTCTTCTCCTTGATCTGATAGTAAAATTGTGGCTCATGTCAAAGGTAAGTGCATTTGCGGATTATGATGGCTACTACCGGTCGCCCCCCTCTTGGTCTCCCCCCAAACTTGG
>JAPUIP010000627.1 GCA_027296925.1 Candidatus Poribacteria bacterium
AGAGTTTGAGTGGTTTTTACCCCCATGGCGAATCGAGTATCCCTCAGATTATCGTGAATCTTCTTTCGATGAATCCGATTCATTTTCACCACGACGCTTCGTCGAACGCCCACGCTTGTTCCGAAACGCCTCCGACTCTCGGCGCACACGCTCATCTTCCGGGAAACGCTCTTTCGCCCGTCGGTAAACTTCTGCGGCTTTCTCAGACTCGCCCGCTTCCTCGTAAGTCCGAGCCAGTTCTAAATAATCCTCGCTCCGATTGGGGTTCGAGTCTATAGAACGCCTTAAGTCGGCGATGGACTTACCATCTGTGGAAGAGCGCCCGGAGTCTTTGTCAACCGTCCGTTCATATTCGTCAATCATCTGCAGAAATTCCGCCATCGCCTGTTTAGCCTCTGCGCTTGTCTCCCTGTTTCTGCTTTCATTTGGCTTGGTGATCGGCTCTTCATCAAGAGCCGTTTCACTTCTCAATCTCTCGGTCTTGTCTCCACTGGGAGGCGTCTCTTCTTGAGGTGGCGCTTGGGGAAGTGTTCCTTCGGGAGGGAGCTCTTCGGACACCTGCTCCTGTGCTTCAGACGGTAACGGTTTTATGCGAGGATTCCCGGCTTCGATCGCTTGAATATGACGAAGGGCCACTGGATCCTGAGTGAGTTCATAGGTTTTCTTGTAAGTAGCTAATGCTTCATCATATAGCCCCGATTTTTCGTAACTTCCTGCCAAGGCATAATATGCATGACCCACTGACGGATCCCTCTGAATGGCTTCTTCAAGATAGGGGATAGCCTCCCAGGGATGACTGCCTCGACTAAGCGTTTGACCCAGTCCAACTAATGCTTCTATAGAATCAGGATTCATTGCAAGTCCTAGCCGGAAGGCAATTTCTTTTTCCTCTTTATGTTGTCGTGGATGAAGCAGTTGGGCCCACAACAGAACCGCATCAAAAGACTCTGGATTTTCAGCCACAGCCCTCTCTGCATATTCGAGTGCATATTCAGAGACGCCAAATTCTCTCAGATGTCTGGCTGCGCTTAACGTGTCCATTCCCTCGGTCTCGATGGCGATTTCTTCTGGGAGGGGACCAGTTACACGAACACCCTGTTCTTGCAGTTGTGCATGCAATTTTGCGATTCGATCTCCCTTAGAACTTCGAAAATCATCTCGCGTATCAGAAGCCGAACGAAAAGCAGATTCCGGTTTTCCAGTAACTATTGGTGCAGAAACACTCGGTTTCTGTCTAGTATCACCATCGTTCTGAAATGAACCTGAAGACTGATTTTGTAAATCAGACGACGGAACTTCTGAAGGGATATTGCTGTCGTTGTCCGAAGGAAGGTGTTCTCTGTTAAAAAAAAGCAAGGTCACTGCGAATGCTACTATAGCTATGAAGAAAAATAGCCAAACCAATCGACGCTGTTGCATCATAAATTCTCCAATAGCATAATTAGCGTCTCCTGACCTGTAATTGGTAGTAGCCACCTATATGGCTGCATGATATGCGTCCCGTAGCCGCGAAGTTCTCTTGGGCCCAATTAAATTGACGCACAACTGCATAGTCCCTTCGCGACCACTTCACTTTTTTATTTCACTGTTTATTTTCTTTGAATGGAGGATAAGGACCTTCTATCTGTATCTGGGCACCTGCTGAATAGAATTCACGTTGCTTCGCCTTCCAATCTATAGAAGCGATTGTAAGGAAGGTGTAATAGGACTCTTTAGTTTGCTCTTTAAATTCCTCTTGCGAATACAATATTGTATCTTCTTCCATAAATATACGATGGTTGTTTTCCACATATTCATACCCTTTCTGACCTGCAATCTCAATCCTTAAAAAGACATCAAGAACGGTTTGTGTCATCTTCTGCGCGGCTTGCAAAAACTCAAACTCAAACCGTGCATATCTATTATAGATCTTAAATTGCTGAGGCTTGTCGCTTAGGGGCATAATCGCGGAGCCTACTACATTAAGGTCTAAACCTGGATTGCTTTCCCTTAATTTTTCGAGAAAATCTGCATCTGACTCTACATCGAACTCCTTAGGAATATTGATAGATGCAACTCCTACAATGCTAGACGAAACAAACCTGGTTATAAGATAGTATTCTTTCTGGCTAGCTTGTGTGACTCCAAAAAGCAGGTACAGAAAATAGATGAGAACTGTTGCGGACAGGCATACTAGAATCTTTTTCATTATAGAACTTCTCCCTTCGTTTAACGGATTTTTCCGTTCAGAAAGTATAATATCTACAGAAGGCGTTTGGCTTGAGCGTGTTTCCTATCACTCCAAAGCCTAATATGGTGAAGCAGCGCTGTCGAATCAGAAGCGAACTGATCAAAGAAGCAATAGACTCAAATTCCAACTTTTGCCAATCACATGCCAACCGATGCAGCAGAAACTCGACATATTCAGATTGGCGCATCACGCCCGCATCGAGGATTCGATAAAGATGAATCGCTTGGAAGTCGTGTAAGTCCGTGAAGTTTTCATCGCTGTCCACAAGGTCTGGCGCCGTGTGTGTGTGGGTCGCATTCAGAAGCAACTTCCTCACATCGAGGCCGGTCAACCGTGGTTTGACGAGATCTCTTAATCGATCTGGCACCATGCCCCGTATCGCCACGAGATCACAAGACACCATAATCGCCTGCTCCGTGATACCGTTTTCGTTTGTTGCTTCGATCGCAAGCACAGTGGCCGTCACGGGGTCGTGAACGGATTGCAAGATGCGCGTGCGAAACTGTCCTGCCAGCGCAACCGGTTTTTCAGGCGTAATGTTCGTGGACGCCCATCCAATGAGAACGCCCTGTTCGGCAGATGTTTTTGAACCATACTTGCTCGATCCTTGCTCTATCCTCGATTTCGTTTTGCCCGGCGGCGTGCTTGGAATGCGAACTCGCGGTATGATACAATTTGTAGTTTTCAATGAGCCCATTTCGTAAGAAATAAAAGAACCACAGAACAGCCAATAATACCATTTGTAGTTTTCACTGCGGCCATTTCGTCAGTAACAAAAAACCACAGAACCGCCGATAAAATCCCCCCGACCCCCTTTCCAAAGGGGGATTGAGGGGGATTTGAGAATAGGATCATCTGAAACTCAAAACGGTATGATAAATCCAAATGGAAGCGTACACAAGCAGAAGCCCGCGGAGAATGATGGGGCGACCGCGGGCTATTGGGAGGCAAACACTTATGGAAAAATAGATCACTATTTCATGATGACCATCCGACGGGTCGCGGAGAAATCATTCGCGCGGAGCTGATAGAAATAGACGCCGGAGGCAACGGGCTCACCCGACGCGTTTCGACCATCCCAATACGCGGCACGGGTGCGACTCCTGTAGAAACCTCGATTGCGCTGTCCCAAATCGAGCGTACCCACCAGGTTGCCGTCTGTCTCGTAAATGTGGATGGCGGCTTGAGCCGGGAAATGAAGCTGGTACGGAATCCACGTTTCAGGGTTAAAGGGGTTGGGATAGTTCTGCAACAGCACACTTTGACGCGGCTTTCCAACCTCCGTGAGGGTTATCGATAACACCGCCTGAGGGAGAACCTCCGGCGTTACCGTATAAAGGAAGACCTCCGAAGCGATTTCACCGGTTCTGTCTATCATGGTCACTTCCAGCCGGTCGCCGACTTCAACGACGCTTTGACGACTCAGGTCCACAAAAGCCGAAGCGAAGTATCCCCCACGAATCTCCGGTGCCGCAGCGTGGCGACCCGCCGCTTGCCCATCGAAGTCGTCCTCCGCAATCACGCTGACATCGCTAATCCTCGCCGCGCCGCCGGAGAAGTCAGCTGCGTCAAAGGTATTGTTCGCTGCCAGGCCCCCCGGGAGGATACTCAGCACAAGTCCGAGCGTCGTGAGATAAAGTATCAGATGCTGTCGCACAGGTTTATACTTCCTCATCACGCACTATTTTTCAAAAACGCTTCAATTTCTGAGGGCGTCGGCAGGGCTGGGATGACGCCGATTTTCTGTGTCGTCAAGGCGCCTGCCGCGTTGGCGTATCTCATAATGCTGCGGAGTTGGTGCGCGTCGAGCAAAAGCGGCTCTCGTACCTTCCCAAATGTACACATCATTTGCGTCAGCATCGCCGCGACAAATCCGTCACCTGCACCGAGCGGATCAACCACTTCAACTGGAAACCCATCCACCTCCCCTTGATCGACGCCGTTATTGTAGTAACAGCCGTGCTCACCTCGCGTTACGACGACCAGATCCACGCCAATCCCCAAAATGCGCTGGCTTCCGCCTTCCAACTCTGACGTGCCTGTGATAAACTCCCATTCTTCCTCCGCCGCTTTCACGACGTTCGCATACGGCATCACTTCCCAAATCCAGTGTCTGGCATCTTCCGGCGTATCCCACAGCATCAATCGCAGGTTCGGATCATACGACATAAAGGCATCGGACTCTTTCGCCGCGTGAATCGCTTTCAGCGTCGCGTCACGACTCGGTTGGTGGCTCAAGCTGACGGAACCGTAATGAAACAGGTCCGCCGATTGAATGTAGGTTTCATCGATTTCGTCAACAGTGAGCAGCGTATCTGCCCCCGGATTGCGATAGAAAGCAATGTCCTTTGCGCCATCAGACCGCGTCGAAACAAACGCTAGCGTTGTGCGGCAACCCGTTCCTGAAATGAGGTAAGAGGTATCGACGTGATACCCTTCGAGCGTACCGCGCAGGAAATCGCCGAATGGTTCATCACCGACCTTGCCGATAAACCCGGATTCGACGCCAAGTTTCGCCAACCCAACAGCGACGTTCGCCGGGGCGCCGCCCGGAGCTTTCGTAAACCCTGGGCATTCGGCAAGGGTCACGTCGGTTGTCGTGGAAACGAAATCGATGAGAAGTTCGCCGATACAAATCGCGTTGGGCATATTTCACCTCTATGCCGCCGGAATCAGATTGGTCGGATACTCCGATAGGTTCTCAATGCCGGATTCAGTAATCAGGAAGGTATTTTCAAGTCGGACGCCGCCGCGCAATTCGTCCGAGTACGCCCCCGGTTCACAGGAAAAGACGTTGCCGACCTCAAAGATGCCTTCGCGGTCACGGTTGAGGTCGGGCATTTCGTGCGGTCGAGATCCAACGCCGTGTCCCGCATGGTGGATGAGCCCTGTATCCGCAAGGTGTGGGTGTTCTCGCAGCCGCTCGTCGATGATGCGCCACAATTCTGTGCCTCTGCCACCCGGCTTGACAAGGGTCGGGACATCGGCGAGAATCGCTGCAATGTGGTCATAAACGGACTGCTGCAGACCGGTTGGCTCGCCGCCCACAACAAATGTGCGGCAGAGATCTGACCAGTAGCCGCGATATTCGCTCTGGGCGTCGATAATGTACATCTGCCCTTTCTCGATGATATGGTTCCGGGCGGGCCCGCCTAACTCACCGACACAATAGTCGCCGCCGTGTTCAATCGGTTCACCCGCCGCTTCGATAGCTGCCTTTTGACCGGCGGCTAAGACAGTGAGTTCGTTAATACCGGGCGCAATCACTTTTTGCACTGCCGTATACGCGGCGAGGGAAGCTTGAATCGCACCCCGTAACAGATCTACCTCGTCCGGATCTTTACGCATCTGCATTCCCGCCAGGGCATCGTCAATGGCGACCCACGCATCGGGGTGTAACGCATTCGCAGCGGTTTCCGCAAGCAAGCGTGGCAGGGACTCCGCTTGCCAACCGATGCGCTTGACAGATGGCGCGTTCTTCAACCGCGCTTCGACGACCCTTTGCAGGCATCGCATCGGATCTGGATTCATCGTGTAGAGTTGCTGCCACTCGTACACCAGGCGATCATCAACGCGGGCCTCTCCTTCGTCCGTCGTCGCGGCAAGCCATGAACCGCCCTCAGTTTCAAGCAGCAGCAGCGCGGGAAAGTTCTTGTCTAGGAGAAGGCCCGTGAGATAGTGAATATCACGATAATCTGAAATCAGTAGCGCATCGATTTGGTTTTCAGATAGATATTCGCGGATGTGTTCCTGTCGTATCCGACTTCCTTCCTGAGTCAGCATATTCAGTTCCTTTCTAGGGGAATATCATCAGCGGCTTCCTTGATCGCCTGTCTGAGCGCATTGAGGCGGACTTGGAGAGAATCTTCGAGCCGTTTGAGGTGGATCAGCCACGATTCTTTTGAATTGTCTTCGCTCGTACCGAAGCCATCGGTCATTGATAAACGGATATACTTGAGCCGTTCCTCTTGCAACACTTTCGATTGCTTTTCGTAGTCCTCAATCCCGGTCTGAAGCATGATAACCAATTCGCGGATTTTTTCCAAAACATCTGTCTCCTCAACTGTTTTCCACATCGCAACCATTATCTCATATTTGTCTGATGGATGCAACGAAAAGATTGTGAGCAATACATTTGCAACGTGTCATGTGGAGAACGTGGACATGAGATTCATCGTCTGAAATCAGTTCTGTCGACGCGATGATAGAGGGATGGTGTTGTAAGAATTATAGACCCTCTTCTATTCTGATGTGTCAATCTGTCTCATTCATTATGTGTCAATCTGTCTCATTCATTATGTGTCAGTTTGCCTCACTACATATTCAGTAGATGCCGAATATGTATCGAATGGACTGATTCTCAGGCTGAAAGAGAGGCTGACTCCCGTACTCACATCAAGCCGAAATCCCCTTTTCTCTTGGCACGTCATTTGCCAATCGGAGAGTTTACGGAAAAGTCCGTTTTCAAGCGACGGTGGATGCAAAAACGGAGTTGGCGATCGTACCTGAAGTTCGGTTTCGGACGCTAGCAAAATCGGGCATGCGCGCTGGCAAAGTGGAGACTTCACCCGATTGTTTTTATGATCCCATCCTGCGATAATTTTCACGCTTCCAAAGCCTTCGCGGAATAGGTTCTTTGTCACCCAAAACCAAATTCAGTTGCAAAGGAAAGATCATGCCAGAAGATTTTGATCAAGACCTCTCACGTTCCTTAGCTGAAGCTTTTCAATCTTTTGACGCTGCTGGTGAAAAGCTGACCCGGGCCTATGCGGAATTGGAGAAAAAGCTGGAGAACGTCAATCAGGAACTGGAGCGCACGAATCAGGAACTCAGCCAGAGCCTGCAGGAAAAAGAAAGGCTTCATAATCACCTGGTATGTATTCTTGAAAGTATGATTGCAGGTGTTGTTGCGGTCGACCTCCACGGGCGTATCACTCTGTTTAATCAGATGGCTGAAAAGCTGATAGGCATTACCGCAACGGACGTTATTGGTCGCCCGTATGAGGAGATATTCCCCGATCGACGATTTCTGGTGAATACGCTCAAGATGCTTGAATCCTACCCCAGTCATGAGGGGTTCATCCAACAGAATGGCAGTTCCGAACCGATTCCTGTGGAGATTAGCACCACGCTGATCACGGACACGGAGGGCGAAGTATCGGGTGCACTAGAGCTCATTCGTGACATCTCCAGGCGTAAGCAATTGGAAGAACAGCTCGGGAGATCAAAGGCGCTGGCAGAACTGGGAAAGATGGCGGCTGAAGTTGCGCACGATTTGAGAAATCCACTCGGAGCAATCCAGCTTTATGCGGGGCTGCTTCAGCAAGAACTCGCTGATGATCGCAGGCATATGGCGGATGCCATCGTTGCGGGGATCAATTCCCTCGAATTCATCACATATAACTTGCTATCGCTTGCGCGTCCGATGAAGCCGAACTTTCAGTTTGTCGATTTAGCAGAGCTCATTGATAGTGAGATCATACTTACGGTTCATGCAATGGAAGAGAAGAATATAACGCTTATCCGAGACTATCACAGAAATGGACAGTTCATGTGCTATGCCGACTGTGAACAACTGAAGCAAGTCACACTAAACTTGATTCTGAATGCGATTCAAGCCATGCAGGACGGGGGGACGCTCAGATTAATGGGACGGACGGATACGAACAAGGATGTCATTATACTGAGCGTGGAGGACAACGGCCCTGGCATCCCGCGTGACATCCAGGAGAAGATTTTCACACCGTTTTTTACGACGAAGGCTTCGGGGACGGGATTGGGACTTCACACTGTAAATCGTATTGTGCAAGCGCACTATGGACACATACGAGTGCAGAGCACCGAGGGTAGGGGGACGAAATTTATTATTGAATTTCCGGTGGATGCAAGAACCAAACAGATGCCAATTTTTTCTGTGAATGCTGCATTAAGGAGGGAATAAGCCATGAAAGACTACCGTGTTTTAGTTGTAGATGATGAAGATTATATGAGAGCCGCGGTCATTGAAACCCTGCAACGTGCAGATTTCCCTGCAATGACCGCAAGCAGTGCCAAGGAAGCGATGGATCTCATGGCGCACCGGAAATTCTCCGTGGTGATCACGGATGTGAAAATGCCGGGGATGGATGGCTTGAAATTCTTCCAAAAAGTAAAAGAACTCCACCCGGAAACCGCTGTGATTATTATGACCGGCTATCCCGACCTTCAGGACGCTATCAACACCCTCAAACAGGGCGCCGTCGATTACCTTCAGAAACCGTTCATGCCGCAAAAACTGACAGATCTGGTCGCGCAATTTATTGATTATCAGCGGGACGACGCAGTCGATCAATTGGACAACCTGATTACGCAGGATGCCTACATGCAGCAAATTCTGAACAAAGTCCGTACGGTCGCTGCCAGCAACGCGCCGGTACTCATTCAGGGCGAAACCGGTACGGGCAAAGAACTGATTGCGCAAGCATTGCACGATAGTAGTCAACGGTCCGAAACCGGGAAAATGGTTGCAATCAATTGTGCGGCAATCCCGGAATCTCTGCTTGAGAGCGAGATGTTTGGGGCTGAGAGAGGCGCGTACACCGGAGCGAACGCCAGACATCTCGGCAAATTTGAACGTGCGCATAAGGGAACACTATTTCTGGATGAGATCAGTGCGCTTTCGTGGCATTTACAGGCGAAGCTCCTGCGAGCGTTGCAAGAAAGAGAAATTGAGCGTGTGGGAGGAAATGGATCAATTCCGGTCGATGTGCGGATTGTCGCTTCTTCCAATGAAGACATCGAAGAGTTTGTCGAGGAGGGTAAGTTTCGGCCCGATCTCTACTATCGTCTGGACGTGATTCGCATTGCGCTTCCCCCGCTGCGCCAGCGGAAATGCGATATTCCCTTGCTCGCCGATCACTTCCTGAAAATGTACGCGAGGTTGTACAACCCAAGAATCATAGGCTTCTCTGATGGGGCATTGAAGGCCCTGGAGGCTTATGATTGGCCGGGTAATGTTCGTCAACTTCAGAACGTCGTCCAGCAGGCGACGATTGAAATCGACGGCACATATATCGGGACAGATAGCCTCCAACTCAATCGCCGGAATCGGGTGAAGATCATTGAGGAGGAGACCCTCGATGCCATCCCGTTTAAGGTCGGGATGTCGCTGCACGAAATCGAAAAACAGGCAATCCTCAGAACGTTGGACGCGCACGGCGGCAACCAAACAAAGACCGCCGAGATTTTGAGAATCACGACACGCACCATTCGGAATAAGTTGCACGAGTACTCCAGCCAGGTGAACGCCTTGAATTCCTGACATCATAAGGTGTTGGTTATCGTTTGCGCGGGAGCTCAATCGGAATTTTTTTCCGTCCATTCCTGATGAAAGTGGCTGTTACACAAGCGGTTTGCATGGCGAACCTATCCGAAACAGGCTGATGTCCTACCATACCCTCCGACAGATCGGGCAGTTCAAGCGTTGATTGCATTTTAGCGGATGCTACACAGAGAAGGTCGAAAACCCCCGTATCCCTTCCTTTGCGAAGTTTATCCTCAAGCTAAGGAATGGCGATTTAATAACTCCTA
>JAPUIP010000628.1 GCA_027296925.1 Candidatus Poribacteria bacterium
TAGGCCGTTTTGTAAAGCTGTTTCCCTTGCCGTGGTTTCAAAGGTGTACTGTCCAAATACCCCAAGCTAAAGAGATCCGATGCGGCAAACAGTCGCAATGAACTATTGACATAATCAAGGGACCGACCTATCAGATAGGCATTGTCTTGATTGACCTGTTCCAACTGTAGCAAAAGTTCACCAAGCTTCTGGCTCAATTTCTTATACTCTGAGGCAAAAGGCTCTTCAATCTGTGATGCTAATTCTGCCAGAGTCAACTGGTGCACCTCTATTTGAAGCGGCTCAACGAGTTTATTCATGACAGCGATTCTGGCTTCTTCAAGGGCTTTCAATTCCAAGATCAACGTTTCCTGCTGCTTCAGGATTTCATTGATTCGCTCGGCACTATTGACGGCGAAAGTCAGGCGCTCAGTCGATAGGATGTCGAGAAGCCGACTATATTGAACAATTTCTTGTGATAAAATCTCGGATAGACGCCCTAATAAAAGCTCCATGTTATTTCCTTTCATTGAGCCTAACGGCGACAATGTACTTCCCGAATCCCTGACTTAAACCCTAAAATGACTAAGTGGCGTTAGGATTGATGCCGGCTGCCAGCAACTTCTCTGCGACCTGTTTGCTGTTCACACTGTACGTGCCATTGTTAATCTCCTCGCGCAGCTTGGCAACCTTCTCTTCATCGACGTCGGGGAGCCGGTTAAGCTGTTCTTTCAGACGATCCACCTCACCGCTGCCTTGGGAGAGGACAACTTCATCCACTTGTCCGCCCCCGCTTGGCGTATTCACATTGTTAGTCGCGTTCGACTGATCTTTACGATTCGCCTGGACGTTCCGGGAACCCTGTCGATATACGTTCAGTGCGTTATTGATTCCATCTGGACGATTAACTGGTGCCATGTCGAAGCCTCCTTCCGATTTGATGTCATCGGTTCTGTCTTACGAGTTTATCGGAATATCTCCGGGGATGCTTTAGCTTTTTTTTGCTTTTCTGTTCTGCTATTCAACTGGAAATTCATACCAGCATGAATCGGCAAATAGCATACATTAGAACCTGAGAATATTCAACGAAAAAATCTGTTCCGATCCGATTCTGACCTGTGGTGGAGGAGAGCACTACTTCGAGACGCTTCGCAACTGTTGATAAAGGAGATCGGCAATTCCGATACCGCGTTTCGAAGCTGTTTCGGCGATTGCCTGATCTAACATATCGGTGAAAATCTCTTCGGCCTGTCCCCCGTGAAACAGATCATTTTTAGGCACAGTCGATCGCATGCTTTTCATCAGATAGTGTAGAAATAGGGATTCAAATTCCTGGGTCGCTTTTCTCAATTCCGTATCGGACCCGGAATTTCTTCCCATCTTTTCCGCCGTCTGTGACAATTTTTTCATGCGGCTGTTGGATTGCAAAAATGCTGCTTTGGTGGCGTTCATCGGAATTTTCATAAGGAACTCCAGGAATAACGACTTGGTGAACCAACGCGTTGTTGAATGGACGCATGAGCTCCAATGCCCAAAATCATGTACTTATAAACGTCTTCGTGTTAAGCATGGCACCCATACTACCGAATAACCAGCTTGGCGTGCAGGGCGCCGGCGCGTTCAATGTTCTGTAGAATCGAAATCAACTCACGCGGCGTCGCCCCTAAAGCATTCAGCGCGGCAATGACTTCACCGATGGTTGTGCTGTCGGGGACGTGACGCAGTATGCCTTCCTGCTCTTCGACGGTAATGTCGGTTTGCGTAGCTGTTGCAGTTTCCCCTTGACTGAAGGGAAGCGGTTGAGAGATGTCGTCCTGGGAAGCGATAGTGATGATGATGCTGCCGTGCGTAACGGCGATGGATGAGATTGTGACGTTTGAACCGATCACGACGGTGCCGGTGCGTTCATCGATCACAACTTTCGCCGGGCGATCGACCTCAATCCGCATCTCGCCGATTTCTGAGATAAAACGGATGACATTACTCGTGTATTGGGTGTAGTCCTCGGTCTGATACATCCGCGGCACGGTCACCAAAATCGTCGCGCCATCAACGGCAACCGCTGTCCCATCTTCATATCTGTCGTTGATGAGATCCACGATTCGAGTGACTGTGGCATAATCCGCGTGATAGGGGACCAGAGAGAACTCTTCGTTTTCAAACACATCAATCCGCATCGGTTTATGTATAACACCGCCATTCGGGATATATCCTGAGGTCAAGTGGTTTTTCTGCACGCGCCCTCCCCCTTCCGATATGCCAAACCCGCCGATCGAAATCACGCCGCTCGCCATCGCATAAACTTCCTTATTCGCATCCAGCGATTGGATTAAGGGTGTTGGGATGAGCGTCCCACCTTGTAAGCTTGTGGCATCTTGTAGGGAGGCGACCTCGACATCAATCTGCGAACCCACTTTGGCAAAGGGCGGCAACGTTGCCGTCACGGTGACAACCGCGATATTTTTCGCATCGAGTCCGTCCAAATTCAGCGAGACGCCCATGTATTGCATCATGTTTTCAACGAAGCGTTCTGTCACTTCATTGTCTTTGTCGCCGGTGTTGCTGAGTCCGGTAACGAGTCCTATGCCCATTAATTTCGCTTCATAAATCCCGGCGATGCTGGCGATGTCTTTAATCCGCGTGGATAAACTCATCGCAGCCGACGAAAAACAGATAACGAATGGGATGATAATCAGACAGGCAACAACTGTTCTCATCTCCAACACTCCTTCGCTATCAGGACTTGAACATGAGGAAATGCCTGATACAGACATACGTGCATCACTAGAAAATCCAGATGAAGTCTAAGATTCGGCTGATGAGCCCCGGCTTCTGCTGACGACTCACGATGCCTTCGCCCTGATATTTGATCTCTGCTTCGGCCAGGTTGATAGAACGGATTGTGTTGTTCGGCGCGATGTCGCGGGGACGGACAACGCCCTTGACGGTGAGAATCTGCTTCTCACTGTTGACAGTAATATGACGTTGTCCCTCGACACGTAGATTCCCGTTGGGCAAAACCTCCGTGACGACTGCGGCAACCGTTGCGTCTAATGTGTCCGTTCGGCTGGTTGTCCCAGCACCATCAAAGGTCGATCCGGATGTGAGGCTAATGCCGTCTCCGAGTCCACGGGTGTTGATACCTACAAAGCCGCTCAAACCGCCCTTCCGATCAGAAGCTCTGCTCGTCTGCGTATTCGCGGCTTTGGACGCGCTCGCTCTCTCGATGACTAACACGGTGAGCACATCGCCAACCTGTCGGGCTTTCTGATCCGTGAACATGGAGACATCAGAGAGATTTCGACGCCCACGGGCTTCCGCAGGGGGAATCGTCATCACGTGGCATATTGATAAGATGAATGCAATAACGAAAAAATTTCCGCCGATCCAAAATCGGGTTGTCATGTTTTTCCTCCTTAAAAATGAATGCGAACCAATTTATCACCGATGACTTCGCCGACCAATTCCTTTTTGGAGGTGAGATTCATCACACGGACGAGTTGTCCTTGCTCACCTTTTTCGAGTGCTTTGCCTGCTGCTTGCACTTTCAGGCTGCCACGTTGAGCGATCAACGTGACGGCGGCCCCCCTCGACACGAGGTAGGTCTTATTGAGGTGCGACGCTGTGATAACCTCGCCTTGTGAGATGACGACACCGGCTGTTTTTCCAATCACTTCGTCAAGGGTTGTGAGAGGAGACTCGCTGGTATTCTCAATGCTTCGGCGCTCCAATTTCAGGTGTTCCGGTTTAATCACCATACGTCGTGGGATATTCCGTGCTGCAACAACGACAGGGCGGGTGACCGACAACTGAAATCGCAAAACCGCTCGATCGGCGACCCTATCGTTATGAATCGCCTGGACCTCCAGATTCCCCTTCCATAAATCTTCGCCGAGTGGAACAAACTTCAGTTTCGCGTGCGGGCTCGGCACATCCATTGGACGGATGTGCATTTTCGGTTCAATCTGAAATTCTGTGTCGTGACCGTCAAAGTTGAACTGTTCACGGTAAAATGCCTTTGCGGCTTCCAGGATGCTGTCCGGCGATACCTTATGTGCTTTATACTGCACGACAGACTTGGACCCGACGAAAGTGTATTGAGATGCATCCAACTGACCTCCGGCAATCCGTACCTGGATATGCGGAATGGTAATGGTCCGTGGGCGTCCCGCTGGATTTGCGCGCCCGATGTCAATCGCTTCAAGCTTTTGGCGCAGGTTTTCATCGTCCGTTTCGATGCGAGCGATGTCCCCCAAACGGATGCGCTGGTCTGTGATTTCAACTTCAGGGCGCAGGATAATTTTGGTGTTCGCGCTGACGGCGGAGAGTGCGCCGGCAATCCAAATGAAGTTGACAATAAAGCCGACTCTAGCAAATTCGGATCGACTTGGCAAAACCAGGGCAACACGCCAGATTGCTTGTAGGTGATTGAGAAGTTTTTTACCGCGTTTTGTCCGGAACATTTTTCCCACTATCTACGGAGATTGTTAGCGATACTCAGCATTTCATCAGCCGTCTGGATGGCTTTTGCATTGACTTCATAAGCCCGTTGCGCAATAATCAAGCCAACCATTTCATCAACAATCTGAACGTTTGACATTTCGAGCATACGCGATTGGATAAAGCCAAGCCCATCTTGACCGGGGGTGCCAAGCTGTTCCGCTCCCGCTGCTTCACTCGGCGTATACAATCCTCTGCCTGCATGTTGCAAACCACGTGGGTTTGGGAATAGCGCAAGTTGAATCATCCCTTGCTGCGTCTGTTCAATGTCCTGAGGATTCTTCGTCAGTACCAGTCCTTCTTGTGTAATAGACACTTCAGTTGCTTCAGGAGGGATCTGAACCGGCGGATCCAAACGCAGCCCATCGGGGGTTACCAGATTGCCCTGGCTATCCCGGGTAAAAGAACCGGCGCGCGTGTAGGCTTTCCTGCCGTCGGGGAGTTGAATCCGGAAGAATCCGGAGCCTTGAATCGCCAGATCCAAGGGGTCGTCCGTACCCATCATGTCTCCCGGCGTGAAGCGGGTCGGCGTGGCGACCAACTGCGTGCCGTGCCCAATCTCGATCCCCGTAGGAATCTGGGCGCCGGTCAAGTTGATGGCGCCAGCGGGCTTAAGTACCTGATACACCAGATCCTGAAAGTCTGCTCGGCTCCCCTTGAAACCGACGGTGTTTACATTCGCGATATTGTTTGAAATCACGTCGATATGTCTCTGTTGAGCGACCATCCCGGAAGCGGATGACCACAGTGCACGCATCATAACGAGTCCCTCCTACACTTTGCCAGCTTCATTAATCTGCTGGACGGTTTCATCAAAGTTCCGAAGTATCCGCTGGTATGCTTCAAAATTGCGCAGCGTTTCAATCATCTGCACCATTTCATGAATCGTGTTGACATTTGAGTTTTCCAAAAAGCCTTGCAACAATTGAACATCTTCGGCTTGGAAATCGACGGGGGTAGGTTGAGCGTTGGGATCGTTGCGCTCAAAGAGATTACCGCCGATTTTCGAAAGTGGATACGGCTCCTGGAAATTCACAATCATGAGCGAGGCCACCTCCCTGCCATCAGCAACAATCCCTCCGGTTGGCGTCAGCTCAAACCTTTTCGCTTGAAGTGGCAACTGAATCGGCGAACCATACGCATCGAGCACCGGTAAGTTCTGATGATTGCGGAGGTTGCCTTTGCCGTCCATCTTAAACGCGCCATCTCGAGTGTACACGACCGAACCATCGGTATGCTGGAGGCCAAAGAACCCTTTGCCATTAATCGCTATATCCAGATTGTTTCCTGTTTCCCTGATATTTCCCCCCTCGAAATCGATGTTGTAGCGAGCCAACATCAGTTCCGGAAGATCGTAAGGACTTGCCGATGGCTTGGTTTCGAGATAGTTCTGCAGGTACATATTGTAGTGCGCATCGAAAGCGGAGGTCACTTGAAGGCGGCTTTTTTTGTAGCCGGTAGAGTTGACATTGGCAAGGTTATTGGCGTGGATGTCAATCCGCAGCGATTCATAAACCATACCCTGGGCGGCTTGATAAATTCCTTTAATCATGGTATTTCACTCCGAGGTCTTTGGGCTGGGTAAATCGGCTACACTCTTAGCAATTTGCGCGCCAATAGGTAAGTGCAATTTTTGCGAACGCAGGTCTGAGTCAAAAGACAGTTGACAGGGAATGAGTGGCGTGCTAATATCATCGTGCAAGCCAAGAGAAAGTGGGAAAATGAGAAAGTGAAACGGAAGAATAGAAATGGGGCAGGCGAGCCCTTTTCGATTTGCAGAATTGTCCGGCTTTTCGGCTGGATGGGCTCGGTTTTGTGTTGCTTGATTGCGGGGCGTGCTGACGCAGAAGACTATTTCGATCGGATTACGATCGCTTCCAATGGCCGGTTGACGCGGTTTGAGAGAGATCTGATCATGGTCTATGCCAATACCATTCCGCTTGCCGCCGAGCGGGCAAAGGTTTACGAAGGTGCGTTGGCCCGATCACTGGAGCTCTGGGAAAACGCGACTGAGGGAAAACTGCGATTTCGATTTGCGCCGGCTGCCGTTGCCGCGGATATTCGGATAACGTGGATACACCAATGGCAACGGCAAGGAAAGCGTGACAACATCGGCGAGTCCATGCTCATCCGAAAGGGGGAGGGCTTTCATGTGGAAGTGGAGATTGCGCTGCGAGATCAGCGGACACGAAAACCGCTCGAGCCGGAAACCATTCAAGCCACGCTGCTCCATGAGATTGGACACGCTATCGGGCTATGGGGACATAGCGAAGATCCAAACGATGTCATGTATCTCGCAGCGACAGCGAATGCGCCAACGGCGCGAGATGTTGCCACGTGGTTGAAGGTACGCGAGACTCCGGTGAACGCACCGTTTCATGATCAAGCCGTCCGCACACTGAAAGCCGAAATTCAAAAAGCGCCAGAGATAGCACGGAACCATTATTTACTCGGTATGGTGTATGCGGACCAGGGCGAGTATCAGTCAGCGATTCGCACCTTCCAGCGCGCGCTCGAAATCGATCCGTTGCTCCGCATGTCCGCGGTGCAGATTGCGCAGATCTTCCAACAGAATGGCAAGTATGACCGGGCAATCAAGCACTACATGCAGGCGTTGCGAACGAAACCTTCAGCCGATGTGCTTGGGTCTTTGGGCACACTGTCATTCCTTCAGGGGCAGTTTGAATCGGCAGTGAATTTCTTTGAGCGCGCCCTCAGACTCGCGCCGGATTCAGCGACACTAGAGCAGAATCTTCTGGCGGCTTACCATCGGTGGGGATTTCAGTTCTTGAGAGCCAATCAGTTTGCCGAAGCCATTCGGTGCTTCAACCGCGGTTGGGGGCGGTTTCCATTCTCCGAAATTCTGTTGTATGATCTCGCCGTAAGTCACCAATCCGCAGGAGAATACCCAAGAGCGCAGAACATCTACCAGCGAATCCTCCAGATTGACCCGGAATATGCACCCGCGAAGATTGGGCTGGCGACGACGTTAAACAATTGGGGCGCACAACACGCCCGCAACAAGGATTGGGAGGGAGCGATTGCGCATTACCAGCAGGCGTTGGAATACGATCCGGGCTGTGAAGAGGCGCGCCAGAATCTGGAAGCGACGTTGATGCGGGTCGGCTGGGAGCAGAGCACGACCGATGACCTGGAGCGCGCAACGCTGACATACCAGGAACTGTTGACGCTTGCTCCCGAAAATGCGCAGGTGCATAACAATCTGGGAATCGTATATCTCAAGAGGCAGGAGTATGAAAACGCGAGGGCCTCATTTGAAGCCGCACTCACCCTGAACGCCGACTATGCGGAAGCGCAAGCAAACCTGGATTACCTCAAGCGGCGAACTTATGACGCGATCAAGCGGGTACTTGGCCCGGTGCTGGTCGTTTTATTGGTGTCGTTTCTGCTCATGAAAGTAACGGCGAAGCAGGTGGAGATTCGCAGGGCAGGAACGAGCAGATAACATCCCGCTTTGTCGAATAACTAATTTTCAAGATTAAAATTGTCATTCTGAGCAACGCGAAGAATCTCACGCCTGTCTGCAGTAGAGATCCTTCGCCCCACGGGATCCCCTCAGACGGGGACAAGTACCCTCCCTCGAAGCACCACAGGCACACCCTCAGGCGGGTGCAAGCTCCCCTCAGGCGGGGGCAGGCTTCCTTCGGTCGCTCGGGATACCCTATCAGCCTAGGGCAGGCCTCG
>JAPUIP010000629.1 GCA_027296925.1 Candidatus Poribacteria bacterium
GCGGACATTAGGTTAACAAATCCGAGCGACCCTCCGTGGTCATTTCATTCGACCCCGAACACCCAGAGCAATGTAGGAAATTCCCGGCCTATACCCGACCGTGTACTATCAATTATTTTCTCCAAAACTGTCAGTTCTGACGATTGCCACCAGTCCAAGCCAAATCGTAGAATGTGGCTTAACTGCCCTTGGGATGATCGCCGTGTCGTGCGTCATCCGGGAAATGTCAGCATAATGAGTCCATAATCTAGAGTAGTCGCTCTGAACAGGGTCACGTCACGAAGGAATCGCCGAATGAATAAACATACTTTGAAGATCGTCGTGGCAACGCTTGCGTTCGCGTCGTTGTCGCTTGGACTCAGCAATCAGACGGCGGCCCAAGACCCGGCTGAAGCTGCGGGTCCGATTTCCAGCAAGAACTACCGAGGCAAGCCTGCAACGGAGCACACCGTCAAGGCCAACGCCGATTTAGAGAAGCGTCTTCCAAAAGGTGACTTCCTCGATGGTTCGATGATGACGGATCTCAACGAGAGCACGCTCGTTGCCCCGCTGCCGTCGGTGATGGGTACCAACGATCTGCGCAAGTTCGAGTACCTGAGGGGCAAGCGGCCTGATCCGATGAACCCGAGTCTCTTTCACGCCTCCGGTCAGATGCTCAAAGACACCGGGCTCTATCGAGTCGCCGAGGGCTTCTACCAGATCCGCGGTGACATCTCGCACATCACCGCGGTGAGGGGTGAGACCGGCTGGATCATTCTCGACCCAGGCACCTCCAAGGAGTGGTCCGAGCAGGCATGGGCCTTCGCCGTGCAACACCTGCCCGGTGGCGCCGACGTCCCTATCGTCGCTGTGGTCTATTCCCATTCCCACATCGACCACTGGGGCGGCGTCCGGGGTCTGGTCTCCCGGGAGGAAGTGGATTCGGGAAAGGTCAAGATCATCGCGCCCCACGGCTTCATGGACGAGACGATTTCCGAGAATGTCATCGTCGGCAATGCCATGGGACGTCGGGCCCAGTACCAGTTTGGCCTCACCCTCGAGGTGCTGGAGGACGGCACCGGCTTCTCCAGCTTGGGGCTAGCGATGCAGATGAGCCAGGGAGAGACCACGCTGATCGCGCCCACTCTCACGATGCCGGAAGGTCCGGGCGAGATCACCGAGTTGGAGGTGGACGGTGTCAAAATGCTCTTCAAGGACATCAGTGGGGCAGAAGCTCCGTCGTCGGCGCTCTTGTATCTGCCCAAGTACAAGCTGATCTTCAATGGAGAGCTTTTCTTCCGGGGTCTTCACAACGTCTACACCTTGCGGGGCGCCCTCGTGCGCGACGCGTTGCAATGGTCCAAGTACACCAACGAGGTGCTGCTCGAATGGGGCGACGAGGTGGAGATCATGACGGGCCCGCACGGTCCGGCTTTCAAGGGCAACGCGAAGATCCAGGAGTATCTGCGGCTGCAGCGTGACAATGTCGGCTTTATTCACAACCAGTCGGCGCGTCTGGCCAATAAGGGAGTTCACATTCAGGATATAGGGCACGCCATCGACGACATGGTTCCAGAGGCGCAAAGAAAAGTCTGGCACACCAACAGTTATCACGGAACCTACAATCACAATGCGCGGGGCGTGGTGAACCGCTACCTCGGATTCTACGACGGCAATCCCGCTAACCTGAACCCTCTGCCGACTAAGGCTGAGGCGGCCAAGTTCGTCGAGTACATGAGCGGCGCCGAGGCCATCCTGCGTAAGGCCCGCAAAGATTTCCAGCAAGGCGAGTACCGATGGGTCGCCACCGCTCTGAACAAAGTGGTTCTGGCGGATCCCAACAACTGGCCAGCGCGGCACCTGCTCGCAGACGCATTCGAGCAGCTGGGCTACCAGGCCGAAGAACCCCAATGGCGACATCCCTATTTGTCGGCGGCGTGGGAGCTGCGCGTTGGGCAGGTGATGCGACCCTCTACACAGATTTCCAGTCCTGACCTTCTGCAGGCCTCTCGCATCGGGGACCTTCTCGATTTTCTTGGTGTGCGACTGATCGCTGAAAAAGCGGAGGGCCTGAACATCACGATGAACATCGTGGTAACAGATACGAAGGAAGTCTACTTCCTCGAGCTGGCCAATGCGAATCTGAACAATGCAAAGATCAAGGCCCCCAGAAAGGCAGACACGACGATCACCATCGCCGAGAACGACTTGAAGCTGGTTTTGTTGGGCCAGACAACGGTAAAAGATTTAGAGAAGTTAGGAAAGGCAAAAGTCGAGGGTGAGCGAGACAGCCTCCAGGCGATCGCCAGCCGCCTCGACACATTCAGCCAAGACTTCCCGCTGGTTCCCATGCCCACGAAATAGTTGGATTAGCACCCAGAGTGCCACCGTCGGTATTAACTTAATGTCCGCTTTGGGTCATAAGCGGACATTAGGTTTTGTTCACTTATTCGTCCTGTGGGGGCCAAAATGGGCCAAACCTTCGCACAACGACCGGATCACACAAGGGTGGCCTGCACATGGATGTCAAAACTTCCAGT
>JAPUIP010000063.1 GCA_027296925.1 Candidatus Poribacteria bacterium
ATCAACTTTTGCCTTCGGGATTATCCGAAAGCTCAGTTAATGGTCTCCTAATTTTGCACGGGGCATTAATTCATTGAACGCGGGGCACCACACATCGAAAACCGTAGTCGCCGTACGTGCCATCGGGATTGAACCTGCCACGGTTGGCGACTCGGATATTGAAACCGCCGTACCACGAACCGCCACGCAACACGCGCGCTGTTTTAACACTTATGAAATTATTAGCAACGATTGATATATCTTCGCCGGCAATCGGATCTTCCTTTGCAGACCTTTTGTAGAAATCTTCGTCATATTCATCAAGACACCACTCCCATACGTTGCCCGCCATGTCATATAAGCCGTAGCCGTTAGGGGGATATTTACCGACGGGTGTTGTTTTACCAACACCCATGTTATAGTTCGCTTTGCTTTTATCGATTGAATCTCCCCACGGGTACTTTTTGCCCGCTGATCCGGCCCGTGCCGCATACTCCCATTCTGCTTCAGTCGGGAGACGTTTGGAAGCCCATATCGCATAAGCCATCGCATCGTACCAACTGACATAAATCATCGGGTGATTATCCGTTGGGGAAAACTTAGTAACTTTGTTCCAGTCCGGTTTTTTATAACCCGTTGCCTTGACAAACCCTCTGTATTGTCCGACTGTCACTTCGTGGGTGTCAATAAAAAACGCATCGACGTAGACCGTGTGGACAGGTTTCTCGTCGTCATTGCCATCATTACTCCCCATCATAAACTTGCCTGCGGGTATCGGTACCATCCCCACAATCTTCGAAGGCAGCTTCACAGACGGGTTTTGCTCTTCTTGGGGCGAAGTCGAGTCCGAAGACCGCTCATTCGGGGGAAATTGAGGTATAATCATTATTCCGGCGACAACAATCATAAAGCCGCTGACAATAAATATCGCTATCCTCTGCAGTGGGGACAAGGGGGGAGTCTCAAACACTTTGATTTTCAATTGTCTAACAATGCTTAACACCAAAAGGCTTAGTCCAGCGAGCAAAATTAACCATTTGAATATTTCCATAACTTTTCTCCATTCTCCAAGACAAAGTCAGATGCTGTGAGCTGAGCGGTGCACTTTCCAACTTTTTCCGCGCAATCCTTCCCAAGGTGTCAACGATTTGCCGCCCCGGGTTGAGCAAGTAAAAGGTCTGATTCTAGACGAAAAGAAGTCATCCATCAAAACTCGATTGCAAATCCTCGGTCAGTCACCTGAGAAAGTTGCCGAGGCTCACGCTATTTTCGCGTCCCCTCTTGAGAAATGGTCTGAATCTCCGCTGCAATCTCGCGACTTAGCTCTGCGACCAATCGGCTCATGACCACCGCGATTGCCTCGTAAACCTTCTTGGTGTTTTTTTTATCGACAGCCTCACCAAGACTTGACTTGCGTCTCAAGAGCACTTCCTTCCCGTCCGGGTTGAGAATGGTCCACACGGCAATCAGCGAGACACGCTCGGATGCCTCTCGCTCGAAGCGAATAATCTCGAGTATAATCTGGTAATCGATGGACGCCGATGCCAGCCATGGAAAGATGAGAACATTATCCGTTGGTATAAGGCTTGAAAGATTCTGCGAAAGGACGCGTCCGAAATTATCCTCCAGGGGTTCAGCCCAGCGATCGAATTCTGCAATTGTAAGTTCGTTCGTGCTCGCGTGCGTGACAATCTGAGGACGTTTCAGATAGTCGGGAAACTTGATTCTCCGAATACCGATGACAACCCCCTCGGCCGCCGTTGTCTGCAAACCGGGATTCTCCAAATTTCCAGAAGCGCTCAACATGTAGAATTTCGACGGTTTTGTTCCGCCACAACCCGGGAGAACTATCAGGAAAACGGTCAGTGTGACTAAAGTGATTGAAATAAAAATAGACTTCATGATAAAGCCTCCTTCGCAGGGGGGTATTGTGATACGCCTCTACTTTCCAAAGATCAGCGCACTGGGGTTTCGTTCAAGGGTATCTGCAAGCACACGGAGTGCCCGGCCGGCAGCGGCTAACTCCTTGAGGACAAGGGTCAACTCGTAACGATCCTCGCCAGCAATGTTGTTTGCTCGCAATAACAACTCTTCGGTTCTTTGCAGAGAAGCACTGGCTGCGTCGAAGGCAGATTTAACACTGCCTGCCATGGGCTCAACTTGGCTGTTGAGATTCGTTGCCAACTTCTCAGTTGCCTCCACGGCGTCTTTGAGCGCAACAATGGTGTCCTTTACCTCGGGTGAGCCAACTAGCCCCTCGATTTCAGTGAGTGCTGTTCTCATGCTATCAAGCGTCTGGTCAATCGGGAGCTCGCCAAAGGCGTCTAGCTCTTTGATGATTTTGCTTTCCAGTTCCTCCGCTTTTTCCAGAGCAGTACCTGCGGCGTCGGAGGTGCGCAGAATACTGTCGGTCATCGGCTGAATCCTGCTGTCGAGATTGGTGGCGACCTTCTCCGTTGCATGCAGCGTGTTTTTCAACGCAACGATGGCGTCCTTGACTTCAGGGGAGCCGAGCAGGTTATCAACTGTTTGAAGGGTGTTTGTAAGCGCGACAAGGGCCCCCTTCACTTCAGGTGACTTAACTAAGCTATCAATTGTGGAGAGCGTCGTATGTGTCGCATCAAGCACCTCCTCAACCGGCAGATCCCAAAGTGATGCCAGCCCGTCCCTGATTTGGCTTTCCAATTGTTCCCCCTTAGTGGGGATAGACGGCATCTCGGGATAGTTTTTATCGAAACCCGTATGCTCGAGCGGCGAGTCGGGAAAGTAATCGAGCCTCACCAAGAGTTGCCCCGTTACAAAACTCTGTGTCGCCAACTGGGCCCGAAGCCCACGCTCGACAATCAGTTTTTCTATATCTTCTTGGCTAAGAGGAATTTGCATTTCACTAGCACTCTCCAGGGAATTGCGTCTGAGCTCTAAGAGAACACCTACATAGACATCGCCCGACGCGTCTAGCAGTCCTGTAATTTCGGTAACGGTTCCGAGCGGCACGCCCCGGATTTGGACGGGGGCGCCGATACTTAATCCACTCACCGATCCTCTAAAGTATGTTTTCCATTCGATGGTTTCGGCCAACCGCCCGGAACCGAATATCACAATGACGATTATCACAAGCACCACAGTACCGACCAAGAAGGCGCCAATTAACGTTGGATTTGCTTTGCTCATAATTCACCTCTGCTTAAAAATTCGCGAATTTTCGGCGTCGGCGGGTCGGCGAGGAGTTGCTTGGGATTGCCAGAAGCAACCATCGTCCGAACCTCCGCGTCCAAAAAGATTGAGTTATCACCGATTGCAAAAATGCTTGCAAGTTCGTGTGTGACCACAACAACCGTGGATCCCAGACTGTCTCGGAGTTCAAGAATCAGGTCATCCAGGCGGCGAGAGCTAATCGGATCCAGTCCCGCAGAGGGTTCATCAAAGAAAAGGATCTCCGGGTCTAGCGCCATGGCACGCGCTAAACCGGCGCGTTTCTGCATTCCGCCGCTAATCTCCGAAGGGTAGAACTCCTCGAAGCCCGCAAGCCCCACCAGCGCAAGCTTTAGCGAAACGACTTCGCGAATCTCATCGGGGCTCAAGTCTGTGTACGCCTCAATTGGAAGCGCCACGTTCTCAGCCAGCGTCATTGAGCTCCATAGCGCGCCGCTCTGGTAGAGCACCCCAAAGCGCCTCATCATCGCCTCACGCGCCCTGGGCAAAGCCTCCCAGAAGTTTTCACCATCGTACAGGATTTCGCCACGAGCCGGAGTGTTGAGACCAATCATGTGTCGCAAAAGCGTACTCTTGCCACAGCCGCTGTCTCCCATGATAATGAAGACCTCGCCGCGTTTAATCTCGAAGTTGAGGTCTCGCTGAACGACAAATGACCCGTAGGCCATGTCAAGGTTATGCACGTTTATGTGAGTGGATGTATTTGCCATTGATAGCCTCCCATCATCCTGATTGACTAGCCCCGACTTAAACCCCTATAACTTCATAGATAACTGTTGTGATGGCGGAGGCAACGATAATGAAAACGATTCCAGTGACGACGGCGGAGGTGACGGCAGAGCCGACGGCTGAAGCGCTACGCCCGCTCTTAATACCCCTCAGACAACCGGCAATTGCCACCAGCACGCCGTAGATAGCACTCTTAATGAGTCCCAGCGCGAAGTGTTTCGGACTGAGTGCCTGACGAGTCTGCTCGAAGTACTGCATGAAGGACACGTCGAGTCCCTTTGCAACAACTGCCCCGCCCAAGATACCCAAAAAGTCTGCATACAGAGCCAGGGGTGGCATCATCAGAGTCAAGGCGAGCAGTCGCGGTAATACCAGAAATTCCATCGGTTCAAAGCCCATCGTCTTGAAGGCATCCACCTCTTCATTGACCGTCATCGTACCCAGTTGCGCCGCAAACGCCGCCCCACTGCGACCCGCCAAGACAATAGCGGTCATCATCGGTCCCATCTCCCGGGTCATGGCAATCCCCACAAGATTTGCCACATAGATCTCCGCCCCAAACTGCTTGAGTTGGACCGCGCCAACGAATGCCAGGATGACGCCGATTAGAAAACTGATAAGTGTGACGATGGGCAGTGCCTGGGCGCCACACTCGTAAATCAGGAGGGTCAGGTCGGAGCGGCGGAAACGTGCTCGCCCTCGCAACAGTTTGAGGAAGACCAGAAAAGTATCACCGATAAAACTGAGCATTTCTGCACCTGGCTCCGCGATGCCGATAGTTGCGTTGCCAATTCGGGCAAGGAACCCAGCGGGTTTAGAAACGCCTCCCGTATCCTTTGCCGGAACTGCCATAGCAAGCTGTAGCAGACGTCTCACGCCTTGCGGTAGTCCATCTTCCTCGACCTGGATGGCATGGTGGTCACACAGTTCCATAATCTTTTTCAAAAAAGGCAGTAAACTCGTGTCCCAGTCTGTAACCCCCTGTGTATCGAAAATCACCCGTTGTACCCTTTGCCCTGTTTCGAGTGCTTGCTCAACTTCGCCGGACGACGGTAGCCCTTTCCCGAGGGTCCAGTTCCCGGACAGTTGGACGAGTAGCGTGTCTTCGGTCGGGCGACTGAGGCGTACCTCGTAGGGGTGGGTGGAAATTTCCGATTCCAGATTTATATTATGTTCCATCTTTATTTATTTTTCTCGTAAGGTTCATGTTGCCAAGGCTTCCATCGCAAAGCTGACGTCAACTGAGGCGAAGTGACCTTTGGCACTCATCCTTTTACTTACGGGTTTTGCATATATAGGTCTGTCAATCTTCTGATGCGTCCCGTTAACTCCTTGAAAATCTCCCGCATTACCTCTTTACGACTGTCCAGAATTTCGTAAAAACTCTCCTGACTAATTTTTAACAAGATCGTCTCATCGACAGCGGTAGCGCTGGCGGAACGGGGTTCCCCATCCAGTACCGCTAACTCGCCAACAACGGCTCCATCGCTGAGTTTGTTCAGTTGATCGCCTTCAATATGTATCCGTATCTCCCCGGTCACAATAATGTACAAGGAATCCCCAGGGTCCCCTTGATGAAATAAGGACTCTTGTGCTTGCAGGCGTCTTTCCTCAGTAATCTTAGCGACATGGAACACTTCTTCAGCGGGAATTGCCTCGAACAGTTCTGTGCCTTTGAGGATAATCGTTTTTTCGAGAGTAGAAAGCATTGATGGTTCCTCTATTTTCGTCTGGAAACGTTTGATGGGAAATTGATAAAGGTTGTTTAACATCCCGTCATCTTGGGATAGATGCCGTGTCATCAGTTCTTTATGGGCCGGAGAAGTTTCAACGCATGTCCAATCCACCTCGTTGAGCAGATCGAAACGTTGATTGCATAGTACGTAATCAAGCGCGACCACTGAACACCATTCATGAGCGGATTGTATAAATCCGATAAGTTCTGCATCCAAGTTCTCAGGCAAATCATCGAAATATCGCTGTCCAGCCAAACAC
>JAPUIP010000630.1 GCA_027296925.1 Candidatus Poribacteria bacterium
CCGCTTTTCGGATGAACTGTCCGCCTTTGCCGGCGTGCACCGTGGATTTTCTGTCCCAGGCCCACGCGCGAATGCCAAAGATGGATTGAGCGAGGAAACCAGCCTCGGAAGCGAGGTCGGTCTCCGCTACCGCGGCAAGGGAATGCGTGCTGAAACGGTTTTCTTCTACACCGACTTCGATGACCTGCTTGTCGCCGATAATGTCGCCGGCGGGGGCGTGGAAGGAGTCACCGAAAATGCCGGAGATATTATCAGTTCGGGGGTCGAATTTTCGGCGGCGTATGACCTAGGGATTGCCAATAACTGGGGATTCCTCAACCCCTATCACATTGCGTTCACCTACACCAACGCGACTCTGGATGGCGATGCCAACTCCCTCGACCCGGAATCGATCTTCGCCGGCGGTAGAGACGGAGCAAAAGTTCCCTATATCCCTCAAATCCAGTTCTCAGTCGGTACAGGGATTGAGTTTGCCAGATGGGGTGTCTCTGTTGACGCGACCTATGCTGACGAAACCTTCACCACAGCCAGCAACACCCCGGATTCAATCGATCCGAACACCGGCAAGCCGAATGCCAATTTTGGCAAAACGGACGCTTACTTTGTGATTGACGTTTCCGGCAAGTACAACATCACCGATGGCATCAGCGCCGTCATCAACCTTCACAACATCACCGATGAGGCGTACATCGTCTCACGCCATCCCATCGGGCCGCGACCCGGCAAACCCTTCAGCGCGAGCCTTGGGATTGAAACAAGATTCTAGTCTGAATCAATTTCCTATACGCGGTGCGGGATGCCCTACGGGTGGGAGGACGAACCTCACGCAAACCTCCCCCACCCACTTTGTCAAATTCAAAGAGGTGTTCATCATAAAGCTACGCCGATTTTGGATCTTTCCATTACTCGTGATTTTTCTTGGAGGAAGTGTCCATGCCGCCGTCCGCGAATACTGGATCGCCGCTGAGAAGGTAGAATGGAATTACGCCCCAAGTGGTAAAAATCTGATGAATCCCGAAATGGGGATGGGCGTTTGGGGGAAGTATCTCGTGTATCGAAAATATCGCTATATCCAATATACCGATGGCAGCTACAAGCAACAGGTCCCGCAACCGGAGTGGATGGGAATCTTGGGACCCCAACTGCGGGCAGTGGAGGGAGACACCTTCAAGGTGCATTTCCTCAACCGCGCCGACAGGCACTTCAGCATACATCCTCATGGGTTGCAGTATGATGATGCAAATGATGGGGCTGATATGAAGGGCCCTGGCGCTTTCGTACCTCCCGGCGGCTCCTTTACTTACATCTGGAAAGCTGCGAGTCATTCTGCCCCCGGGCCAAGCGATCCATCCTCCATCGTCTGGCTCTATCACTCCCACGTGGATCCGGTGAATGACGTTTACGATGGCTTGATTGGAACAATCGTCGTCACCAAAAAGGGGATGGCGCGTTCTGCGGATGACCCACGTCCAAAGGATGTGGACAAAGCCTTTACCACGCTGTTCATGGTCTTTGATGAGAATGGGCGTGAAAAAATCGAAAGCCCTCAAGCAGATAAATATGAATCTCCGGAAGAGGAGGAAGAAGGGAATCTCATGCATGGCATTAACGGATTTATCTTCGGCAATCTTCAGGGGCTGGAAGTCAAGAAAGGCGAACGGGTTCGTTGGCACCTGGTCGCTTTGGGAACGGAAGTTGACCTGCACACCGCCCATTGGCACGGTCAGACGGTCTTAGAGCATGGCAGACGAACCGACGTGATAGAGTTGCTCCCCGGAAGCATGGTCACGGTGGACATGACGCCGGAAATGCCCGGGACTTGGCTGTACCACTGTCATGTTGCGGATCACATCACTGCGGGGATGATCACCCGCTGGAAGGTGAACCCGTAAAACGTGAACGATGCATAGAAACCGAGTTTTTCTGAAAAACTCGGTTTCTGACCGGTTACAATTGGAGGACAAAATGTTGAAATATTTAGCAGGAATTCTAAGCGTATTCTTGATAACAGCAACGTTCGGCACAGCAAAGGCCAAAGAATTAGTCATCTATTCGGGCAGAAGCAAAAGCCTCGTCGAACCGATCATCAGGCAGTTTGAGAAGGAGACCGGGGTCAAAGTCAAGGTCCGCTACGGTGACACCGCGCAACTGGCGGTTGCCCTGCTCGAAGAGGGTTCAAAAAGCCCTGCAGATCTCTTCTGGGCACAGGATGCTGGAGGCTTGGGCGCCGTTAGCAAACAAGGGTTGTTTGACAAGTTGCCGGAGTCCATCCGATCAAAAGTCCCTGAAAGTTTCCGTAATTCTGTGGGAACGTGGGTCGCCACGAGCGGGCGTGCGCGTGTTCTCGCGTACTCGCCAAAGCGCGTCAAGCCGGAAGCGTTGCCCAAAAGCATCTTCGATTTGACCGATCCAAAATGGAAGGGGCGAATCGGTTGGGCGCCGCAAAACGCCTCATTTCAAGCCTTCGTGACGGCGATGCGCCTCCTTGTCGGTGAGGAGAAAACGGAGGAATGGTTGCGTAGGGTGAAGGCGAATGGGGCGAAAAGCTATCCGAAGAACGCGCCAATTATTCGTGCGCTCGCCGATGGGGAGATCGACTTGGGACTGCCGAACCACTACTATCTGTTGCGCTTCAAAAAGAGCGATTCCAAGTTCCCTGTCGAACAGACCTTTTTTACCGCCGGCGACCCGGGGAACCTCGTGAACGTCGCGGGGATAGGCACCCTGAAGAGCAGTCGTCACGCTGAAGAAGGGTTGACCTTTGTTAATTTTCTGCTCTCCGGCAAAGCGCAGCAGTTCTTCGTTAGCGAGACGTTCGAGTATCCGGTCACGGATGAGGTCATCTCGAACACAAAGCTCGTGCCGCTGGATGAACTCTTGAAGCTCACACCCAAGCTCAATCTGGAAAAACTGGACGACTTAGACGGAACTTTGAAACTTCTCAGGAAGGTCGGTCTCCTGTGAGCTATTCCGAAACACGACCACTTCCCCCATGGTATTTCTTTGTCCCGGCGATTGCCGTCGGGACGGGGGTGCTGTTGCCGCTGGTCTATCTCCTCGTTCGAGCCTTCGAGGCGGAGACGGCAGAGCTGTTCCAGATCGTCTTCCGCATTCGCACCCTATACCTCTTCGGCAACACCCTGCGGCTTGCCATCGGGGTGATGGGGAGCGGCGCGCTTCTGGCGATGCCCCTCGCATGGCTCACGACCCGAACAGACCTCAAAGGCGTGCGATTCTTCACCCTGATGGGTGTCTTGCCGTTGGCTATCCCCGGCTACGTGATGGCTTACGCCCTGTTGGGGTTGAGTGGTCCCAACGGAACGTTCGCAGAACTCTTTGGAACAACCCTACCGCGCTTCAGAGGCTATTGGGGCGCGCTTATCGCCCTCAGCTTCTACACATTCCCGTACCTCTTTCTGAACGTGCGTTCAGCACTGTTGGGACTGGATGTGACTATTGAGGAATCCGCGCGTAGCCTCGGCAGCCGTTCGTGGGAGGTCTTTGGTCGGATTATTCTGCCGCAGCTTCGGCCCGCCTTCTACGCGGGTGGTCTCCTCGTTGGGCTGCATGTGCTAGGCGACTTCGGGGTGGTCTCCCTGATGCGCTACGAGACCTTTAGCTACGCCCTCTACACGCAGTACACCGCCTCCTATGACCGTACCTACGCGGCGTGGCTTGCTCTGATGCTCCTCGCCCTCGCTGGAAGCCTTCTCTATCTCGAAGCGCGGTTGCTGCGGGAAAAGGTGTTTCATCGTGCTGGCACCGGCACGGCACGCGGTGCCAATCCGATCGCGCTGGGACGTTGGCAAATCCCCGCTTACTTTTACCTGGCAACTTTGGTGCTCGCCAGCGTGGTCGCCCCGACCGTGGCAATTTGCTTCTGGATGGTCAAAGGATTTGATCCATCACACCTGCGAGATTTCCTCGAAGCGCTTTCTGGTTCTCTGATGGCATCAACGCCGGCGGCTTTCCTCACCGCCGGTTTAGCCATCCCCTTAGCCTACTTGGGTGTGCGCTATTCATCTTCCATCTGCCGTGCTCTGGAGCGTGGGGCGTACATCGGTTACGCGACACCGCCTTTGGCATTCGCACTCGCCCTCATCTTCTTCACGTTGCGGGTGGTGCCGGGAGTTTATCAGACACTCTGGATTTTGATCTACGCCTACACCCTGCACTTCCTCGCCGAGGCGATCGGTCCCGTCCGCAGTGCCCTCTATCAGGCATCGCCCCGTTTGGAGGAAACCGCGCGATCGCTCGGCTATCCGCCTTTCAAGGCGTTTCTCAAAGCGACGTTTCCGCTTTTACGTAGCGGACTGATGGTCAGCACTGCCTTCGTCTTCCTCGCCGCGATGAAGGAACTCCCGCTTACCTTTCTGCTCTCTCCGGTGGGCTATGAGACGTTAGCCGTGAACGTCTGGAGTTATACGACAGAGGCGATGTTTGCCGAAGCCGCCCCTTACGCGCTAGCGATTCTGATCTTCTCTGCGCTATTCGTGGGGCTGTTGCTCATCAGGGATACGAATCAAGAATACCGGGATACAATTATAAAGGTGAGTAGATGAGTAGGTGGGAAAGGAAGGAAAGGAATTTTGCGTTTGACGATGGAATCGAACAATCAGTCCTCCGGGCGGGAGCCTACGCTCCGCCTGAAGGGTCAATCCGCCAATCATCTGCTGTCTTTAGACGTGGGTAATAGCCCACGACAATCCGCAATCCGCAATCGATTGATGCATTGCACAAGGATTATGAAATCACTACTCAGTGTTCGTAACATCACCAAACGATTTGCTCGACACCTCCCACCGGTGGCCAAGGACGTGAGTTTCGAGGTTTACACCGGCGAGATCTTCGCCCTCTTAGGTCCCAGCGGGTGCGGAAAGACAACAACCTTGCGCCTCATCGCCGGATTCGAGCGTGCCGATGCCGGCGAGATCTTTCTGGAGGGACAGCTTCTTGAAGGGGAAAAAGTCCATTTGCCCCCTGAAGTGCGAGGGGTTGGGATTGTCTTTCAAGAGTACGCCCTTTTCCCACACCTCAGCGTGTTGGGGAACGTCGTCTTTGGACTCAAGAAACTTCCCGCCAAAGCCCGACACGAGCGTGTCATGGAGGTGTTGGAGATGGTGGGACTTGCCCCCCTCAAAGATCGGAAACCGCATGAACTCTCCGGCGGAGAGCAGCAGCGGGTCGCACTGGCCCGGTCGATTGCCACAAGCCCTAAGCTGATTCTGCTGGACGAGCCGTTCTCCAACCTCGATGCCGGGTTGCGCCATGCGACGCGCGAAGAGGTTCGGACGCTGTTAAAGCGAACGGGGATGAGCACGGTGCTGGTCACGCATGATCAGGAAGAAGCCCTCAGCTTTGCCGATCGGTTGGCGGTGATGCAGGGTGGACGGATCGAACAGATCGGTGCGCCCGAAACGGTGTACCATCGCCCGCAAACCCCGTTCGTCGCGGACTTTCTGGGCAAGACCAACCTGATTACCGGTGAAGCGGAGGGGGACTATGCTGAGACTCCCATCGGCAGATTTCGACTAGACCGTGCGGTGACAGGAAAGGTTCTGCTCTCGCTTCGCCCAGAGCATTTGACCATGAGCGTATCCAACAACGGTCAGGGTGGCAAGATTGTCCTGCGCGAGTTTAAGGGACATGATCTGACCTATCGGGTACAGATTGGAGAACAGGATTACCTCGTGCAGACCGATTACCGCTGCCCGTTTCAGGTAGGTGATTGGGTGCAGCTTCGAGCTGTTGAGCCGACGGTTATCGTGGAAGGAAAGGAAGAATAAGGAAGAAAGGGGTAAAGCGGGCAGCTTGCCCGCTCTTAAGTAGTCAGCCAGTTGGTTGGGGGCCTGCCCTCGGCTAAGAGGGTAGAATCCCATCAAGTTGCCTACAACTGTACAAAGACAGACCAACTCAATGATGCTGATGTTATCAAAGGAGTTCAGCGCAATGATCACTGTTGCAAACCGTATATTTGTCGCACCAGAGTACACAGAAGCGTTTGAAGAGCGATTCCAAAATCGCGCCAAGCTTGTGGATGGGATGCCCGGATTCATCTCGAACCAGGTACTTCGCCCCGTCAATGCGGGCGATCCTTACATCGTGTTCACCCTCTGGGAGTCACGGAAGCACTTTGAAGCATGGGTTAATTCTGAGGAATTTGCCAAGGGCCACGCCCAATCCGGGACGTTGCCGAAGGAGGCCTTTAGCGGGCCGAACAAGCTTGAACTCCACGAGGTGTTCCTCGATTCGAGCCGCCCCGACCTCGAACCGGAGCCGCCCGGTGGTTCGTTTAATATCCACTGATACAGAGTTAGGATTGAGACTTTCCATTTGGTACAGCCGTTTCACCCCCCTCTGTGTCTTCCCCCAACTTTGGGGGGAGAGACGGGGTCGCCTAGACAGAGGGGGGCTTATCAAACGCTTCAAAACTGAAATTGCCACGATAAACGTAACCGCGTCCGACCGTTCAATTGACGACACAATTGATATTTCAATACCCAAGCAAGATGTGCTTGGGCTTTTTTGTATTGAGGGAAGAAAATAATCGCCAAATTCGTCTGAATAATACCGTTTTGAGTTTCAGATGAGCCGATTCTCAAATCCCCCTCAATCCCCCTTTCGTAAAGGGGGTCGGGGGGATTTTATTGGCTGTTCTGTGGTTCTTTTATTTCTGACGAAATGGGCTCATTGAAAACTACAAATGGTATTATTTACCGATACAATTACACACGGTTCTGCGGAGCGAACCAATCCCGGCTATCGCCGGACGGTTGTCTACCGCTACTCTCCACGGTTTGTGCGGGAGCGATTCAGCTATCAGATTTCCGAAGGTCTGTTACAACGCTTGACGCCGGAAAGACGGGCGATTATTCAGCCACTAGCGCCACGACGACCGCCACAAGTTGAGTCTCCAGTCCAGATGTGATAGCGCTTTTTTCGTTGCGAAATGTGTGGACTTCTGCTATGATAGCTATCCCCTGAAGAACGTGCCCAAAGAACTATCGCTGCGGTGCAGTAGTGCAGGGCACGACCGTGTCGTTGTCGTGTTACGCCGGAGAAAACCATGAAAATCACAGATCTCAAAATGTTTCCAGTCGGTCCATTCGTATATGTTAAGATTATCACTGATGAAGGAATACATGGTGTTGGAGAAGCCTCTTTAAGCGGCAGATCCCTGGCTGTCGTTGGGGCGTTGGGACACATCAAACCGCTTCTGATCGGGCAGGACGCAACTCGAATCGAACACATCTGGCAGGACATTTTTCGAGGCACGTTCTGGCGGGGTGGTCCCGTCCTGCAATCGGCTCTCGCCGGGATTGACATCGCGCTGTGGGACCTGGCGGGCAAAGCACTTGGCGTGCCCACCTACCGGCTGCTCGGCGGGGCAACGCGGGACAAGGTTCTGGTCTATCGGCATGCCAGTATTGAAGGTGCGAAGCAATTATTAGATGAAGGTTGGAAAGTCCTACGGATTTCACCGATTCGGTGCGATGGTGGCTTTAATCAAAGGGAGGCAACCCTGCGCGGGATTGAGTATATGGGGGCGGCGCGGCAGGCAATCGGTGAAGAAGCCGAAATCATCTTCGAGGTGCATACTCGCTTGACGCCGCCTCATGCCATTGAGTTGTGCAATGGGATTGAAGAATATCATCCATTCTTCGTTGAAGACCCCATCCGCTCAGAGAATCCAGCCTCGTTTGCGATGCTCCGGGCGCATACCAATGTGCCAATTGGCACCGGCGAACAACTTCCGACGAAATGGCAGTTTCGAGAACTGATCGAGCAGGAGCTGATCGACTACATTCGGGTGGACATCTGCCACAGCGGTGGAATCACCGAGGGGAAGAAGATTGCGGCGATGGGGGAGGTCCATTATCAAGAACTCGCCTGCCATTACACAGGAAGTCCCGTCAGCACGGCGGCGATGTTGCACCTGAATATGTCGATTCCCAACTGTGCCGTGCAGGAGTACGCGCCACCCGCAGATTGGATGAACGACGTCATCCCGAACGACTTGCGGACGGAGGACGGCTATCTGCTGCCCACCGATGCTCCGGGACTCGGCCTCGACTTGAATGAAGAAGCCGCCGCCGCATATCCGCACACTCCGGAAGAACCAACGCACCTGCGTCGCGAGGATGGCGCCGTACAAGATTGGTAATGCCGCAACCATTCTGATAGAGGAGCCCGTGCACGAACTCACGTTAATTTGGGTGACATTGAGGTTAACAGTTTGGGGATAATGGAGCTCGCCATTGCAAAAAACCGAGAAACCCAAGGCGCGTGACGGCGCAACGGGACGCGCGATCCTAATCGGTTTGGTGCTGGTCGCCCTCAATGTTTACTGGGTGACAATTACGGAGATGAAATACCGGGCGGAGGCGACGGCCCTGCCCATATTCATCTATCCGATCTTTATCCTTTTTTGGCTTGTCGTGTTCAACAGCGGCGTATCGAAGCTGTGGACGTGGATTCGGTTAGCTCCAGGGGAACTGCTCACGGTTTACGCCATGCTCGTCATTTCGACGTCGATTGCGTCGTACGGCATGCTGCAAGACCTCTTCGCTTTCATTCTCCACCCCTACCAATTCGCAACCCCAGAAAACGAGTGGAAGGAACTCTTTTTCCACCACATCCCACCCTGGTTCACCGTCAGCTCACCGGATGTCGTCTTGACCGGATACTACGAGGGCGATTCATCCTTTTACGAAGCGAAGCACCTCAAAGCCTGGATCAGGCCCATGCTCATCTGGACGGTGTTTACACTTGTTTTGCTCTTTATGCTCCATTGCTTAATACCCTGGTTCGTCGGCAGTGGGTGCAAACGGAACGCCTCGCATTTCCGATCATCCAACTGCCGGTGGCGATGGTGCAGTCATCACGATTCTTTCGGAATCGTCTGCTCTGGCTCGGCTTCGCGATTCCCGCCGCTTTAGATCTCATGAACGGACTCCATGTGCTTTTCCCGCCTGTTCCATACATCCATCTGAAGTTGATCTCCATCGGTCAATATTTGACCGACAAACCGTGGAATGCAATAGCAGGTACGCGGATTTCTCTCTATCCGTTCATGATCGGACTTGGGTTTTTCCTGCCGCTAGATCTCTCATTTACCTGCTGGTTCTTCTTTGTGCTGCGCCAGCTTACCCGTGTGTTGAGCAGTTATTTCGGACTCACTACCATACCCGGCTTCCCTTACTTTCATGAACAATCCGGCGGTGGGTGGCTCTGCCTGTTCCTGATTGCCATGTGGGTGACAAGAAAGCATTTGGCATCTGTATTTCGTACCGCATTTTCTCAAACCTCATCGGCCGACGCCGATGAGCCGATGCGGTATCGAACGGCGCTTGTTGGACTGGTGGGTGGATTTCTGTTTATGACCATTTTCTGCTCTCAAGCGGGCATGTCGATGGTCGCCATTCCAATCTTCTTCGGGCTGTATTTTGCCATCGCCATTGTCATCACCCGTTTACGGGCGGAATTCGGCGTGCCTCACCGGATATCCAACCATCCCGCAGACGTAATGGTGACCTGTTTCGGGACGATGGCCTGGGGCGGACGCAACTTAACCGTGATGAGTTTCTATCAATGGTTCAAACCGGAGCTATCGTTCGCACGCCATGCCGAATCAGTTTGAGCCGCTGAAGATGGCTGAAGTCGCTCGCATCAACAGCCGTCGATTGGTTTGGGCGATGATGATCGGGTCGGCGGTGGCGCTCATCGTTGGGATGTGGACAAACCTGGACATGATGTACCGCGGCGGGGCGATTGCGCGGGTCTCATTCTTTAAGATTTGGGTGGCCAATACAGCCTTCAGACGCTTGGAAAACTGGCTGTACCACCCAACACCTCCCAATCTGTTACGTATGACGTTCATGGGATTTGGAGTGGCATTGACGGTCATCCTATTTGTGTTGCGAATGCGCTTCTTCTGGTGGCCGCTTCATCCCGCCGGCTATCCCCTCGCCGTCAGCTCCTCAATCGATTACTTCTGGTTTACCTTTTTCATCAGTTGGACGTTGAAAGCGATTATCCTGAAGTACGGGAGGATCAAAGGGTATCAGCGCGCCATCCCGTTCTTTTTCGGTCTGATTTTGGGGGATTTCGTGACGGGTGGGCTCTGGATGGTCTATGGTATTCTGACGCAGCAGCAGGTTTATATGATCTATCTAAACGGAGGAACGTGGTATTGAAACATTAGCAAGTCGAATCACTCCCTTACGCGTTGGTCAGCGAGCCATCATGTCGGCGCAGAAAGCGGCCCTGTCCAAGTTCCAGCGGATGCGCAACTGCCAGTTCTTCATTGAACTCAACGCCAAGCCCCGGCAATTCCGGCACCGGAAACCGGGCCCCCTCCGCCTGCGGCTGAACGGGAAACAACTCCGCATCGTAGCGCCCGGAACGTTCGGTCGGTGATTCCCGAATCTCCAGCCAGGCGAAATTGGGCACCGCCGCCGCCAGATGAATTGTCGCTGCAGTACAAACCGTCCCCAAAGGATTGTGGGGCATGAGGTCGATGTAGTGCGCTTCAGCCAAGCTAGCCACCTTCATCGCTTCCGTCAAGCCGCCCACATTGCAGACGTCGAGGCGAGCGAAATTGGTGATGCCACGCTCAATGTAAGGCAGAAATGCCCATTTGCTAGAGAACTCTTCCCCGATCGCCAGGGGAACATCAATCATCGTCCGCAAGGATTCGTAAGCCTCCGGCGTCTCATCTCGAATCGGCTCCTCCAGAAAGTCAAGCGTCCCGGCAGGCATCCGATGACAAAAAGAAGCGGCTTCCGCTACACTGAGGCGATGGTGATAGTCAACGCCGATGACGGGTTCAGGGCCAACGGCTTCCCTCAACTGCGTGAGCCAGGTTGCAGTCAAGGCAATTGACTCGCGCGGCTCAAAGATATCTTGATTGGGACCTTGCCCGCCAAGCGCGATCCATGTGCGGATGACATTCCACCCGTTGTCGATGAGTAAATTCGCATCCGCAATCAACTGCTCGGCCGATTGAGCATGGGTTGTGGCGAAGCAAGGGACGTAATCCCGCTGTTTCCCACCCAGCAATTGATAGACCGGCACCCCCAAGGCTTTACCGACAATATCGTGGAGGGCGATGTCAATCGCGGCGATGGCTGCTGTCAGGATACGCCCGCCCTCGAAATATTGGCTCCGGTACATCTCCTGCCACAATCCACCGATACGCATCGGGTCTTGACCAATCAGAAATTCGCGATAATGCTGTACCGCCCCAACCACAGCCAGCGCGCGACTTGGAATTCCGGCTTCGCCCAATCCATAAATCCCCTCATCGGTCTCGACTTTCACGATAAGTTGGGTGCCGCGGACCCTCACGGGGAAGGTTTTGATATCGGTAATCTTCATGAAATGACCTCCAATTGATTGATAGGTTCATTCGGGAATGGATACTAACATAACTCTGTCATCACTTCGGCAAGCTCCTCAGAATGACAGAATGTAGGAGTTATTAAATCGCCATTCCTTAGCATCTGGGCTATCTTCTCGAAGGATCGGACCTTGACACGGCGAAACATCACGCCCAAACGAAGATTTCGTCATCATCCGCGGAGTAGCCGATGAAAGTCGCCAGAACGATTCGGGGTGTGGTGCCCTCTACGGCCGCCACTTGGTGGATGTAACCGCTGTTAAAAAGATAGAAGTCACCCGGCTCTACTTCAATGCCATGCTGTTGGATTTCGCTTTCTGCGGTGTACTCGTGGAAGGTGCCATGAGAAAGGTGGGACTGGATCTCCGGCGTCCAGGCGCACCGATGCACGACAGCATGGGTGCCTTTCCCTTCTTGAGTGGAATTCTGGAAGCAGATCAGCCCGGCGAACTGGTGCGTAAAACGGGAGACCGCGTAGTTGAAGAGCTTGTCGCCGATGCCGACGTGGTTGATGTGGGGCGTGTAGACGTGGCCAGCGTAGTGGATGCGAAAGATGGCGGGGCCATAGAGTCGTCCATCGGGCTCGCGGGCGACCTTGACCTCCTTGCCGACTGCCAATGCCGATAGCGCATCGTAGAGCGTATCGACTGGATTATCGAATCCATCGAATAGGTGGCTGAACAGTTCGTGTGTGCCTGCGGAGTGTTCAAGGAAATCTTCCTTGTTTCGGGCATCGTCATCCGAGACGGCCTGGCCGCCCCGTGCACGGTTCACCAGGCTGGTACCAATATCGATCCGTGTGCGTGTCGCAAATTGGAATGTATCCTCCGATTCCGAATTCGCGGCTTGGGAATCGCCCATCAAGCCCCGCTCGATGAATCGCTGGATTAATCCCGCGCAATGGCCCGGATTGTAGGCACGGCGCAGCACAATCGCCGGAATATGTCCCTCGGCGAGGGCTTGGAGCGGGTCTTGCTCATGCGCAAAGACCGTCTTTAGATCCGGCTCAAGCGGCGACCAGTTTGCAGTAATTGTCATTTTATTCCTCCTGGTAATTCTTGGATTTCAAGAGGCGCTTTCAATTCGGTCATTACGGCTGCTTTCATAGGATACCTCTTTCTTCTTCAGCGACCGGAGCGGGCCGCTTTGCGAAGGACTTTATACCATTTTCAGTTAGAAGTGAGACGATTCGTTCTTGTCATTCTGAACGGAGCGCAGCGGAGTGAAGAATCT
>JAPUIP010000631.1 GCA_027296925.1 Candidatus Poribacteria bacterium
CCGCCAAACTGGTTTCGATAACACCCGCATAATCGGACCCTAACCTCGGATCTGCACGATGCGTGATTCGCGTCAAACCGAAGCTACCCGAAGGTGGAAAGGATTCATTTTTGGGCTGCCAGAAGGCCATAGAAAGTCCGGGTGACATTTGCCCCAATGCTGCTTCTGCGGGACCGTAAGCCTCCTTGTCCAGACCATAAAGCGCCCTCGCCCTATCCCATACCATCGCACCGTTGGTTCTGCAGCCAAACATAAATGGTCTACCAATGCCATCGTACATTGCGTTGGCCAAGCCGCCCATATCAAGCGTTTTGCCATCGGTCGCAACCATGTTGACAAAGCTCGTACCCAAACTTAATAAATCGCCCGCAACCAATACCTTTGCCTGGGGGTTATCTCCGGAGCCGACGACAATCCTGCAGCCCGGATGGAAACCGTATTTCTCTACGAAATACCTTCCGATATTTCCAACGATTGTGTCCGGCGGAACCAGGTCGGGTAACTTCTGTCTGAGCGCCGTCCTTCCCCCAGGCAATCCGTCGGCAGTTGACTCAAGCAATTCTGGAGACCAATCTCTGATTCGATAGTCCATGAGCGACATCCCGCAAGCATTTCCATAATCGATGGGGACTTTTGAATTTCCCGTCAGCACAGCAGGAATGAAGCTGCTAATCAATTGGATGTTTTCCGTTTCCTGATACGCTTGAGGGAACTGTTCAGCCACTCGCCTCATGATTGTGCCGGTGAACCTGAGTGGCGCATCCGAACCAGACAGTCGAATCATCTTGTCTTTTCCTCCGACCGCTTTTCTGACAAATTCTGTCTGATTCACCGTATTAGAAGTCATCCAGATCGGGGCGGTCCGGTAAGCCAAAGTCCCATCTAGCAAGCTGAGGAGATCTGCTTCCCCCTTTCCTGGCCGCTTTAACTGCGAGAAGAGCCCCTCTGCCTGCCCATTCAGATAGACGTGGCCATGCTGTTGGCCGGAATCATTGATAACGACAATCTCCTCCAGCGGGACGTCGGCAACTTGCATGTCGTAAAACATGGCATCCAGAGAAGCCAAAAACATCTCAGGAGGCTGGTCTGCTTCACCTTCTACCCTTGGCGGAATAGTATAGTCAACCCCAACTCCAAAGTCATTCAACCTGGCGTCCTGTCGATAATCCAGGGAATGTTCGAAGCATTTATCCCCGGTATCAATATCCACAACAACAGCGGATAGGCTCTGTGTGCTTGAATCCAGCCCCAGAGCGAGTCTTGCCACCTTCCAATCCTCCGCTTATGTGCTAAAGAACTTTGGTACCTATCACAAACGAGCAGCCCGCACCTTGCGTTTGTGAACCATTCTGCCGGCTTTTCCGTCCCGATTCACAAAAATATATACCGATTGGGCTGTTCATGCGTGAGCCTTTTCATACATTGCTTATTGAATCTGGTCTTTGACCAAAGGGCGTAACTTCTCTAAAAAAGTATTGCACTTTTCAAGCTGGCTAGCGACCTCTTCGCTTGAAAAAGACACAAAGGCTATGTAGTCGCCTTCCTGCCGATCGTCAAACAACTGATTATAAAGCCTGCCCATTTCCCCATCTACAAGTCCTGTTTTTACGAAATCCCTGTTAAATACGGCGCGAACACCCGCGTGTTTTGTAAAGCTCTTGTAATCCCGTGATAATAGCATCGCACTTACCGCGTAAAATAGCGAATAGTATAGACGGTTAACGGCAAAAGTTAGTGATCCAGCGTCGAATTCGCGTTCGGCGGACGCTAAACTCTCTTCAGCTTTTCTCCACCAATATTTGACAGCGGCATTTATTTGCACCGAATCTTTCAAATTCTGACGCCTTCTCGGGTGACATTATCGTGAAATGGTAACACAGATATCGGTCCCAATTCCCAATCGTGGCGATTCACAACCACCGTGCTGATGTTGGTATTATATTTAAGATTGATCTCCAACACAATATCAGAAATTCGATGTCTTTGTTGACGATCAACGGGAGATTGGGAGACGATCAACACATCTATATCAGACTCTTCATCTGCTTCTCCTCTTGTGACAGAGCCAAAGAGAATCATTGCCGCAATTGGAAATTGTTGCTGAAGTCCATTCTTTAACTCTTCCAATGCCCCACGTTGGTTCTCATCAAGCGCTATGTCTTGTACCAGTCGCATGGCTAACCCTCATCAGCCGGAACGGAATCGTGTGAGTTGGTATCAGGTATGAAGATTGCGCAATCGGCGAGCACCTGAATACCTGATACCTAACACCCAATACCTACTTTCCCGGATATGCCCGGTCTTCCAGTTCCGCGATAAATTTATCAGCAGAAATCGCCGCAGCGGCACCTGCACCGGCGGCGGTAATCGCCTGTCGGAAAATGTGATCATGCACGTCCCCGGCCGCAAAAACGCCTTCGATATTCGTGCGCTGGAGCTTGTCTACGACAATATATTCCTGTTCATCGAGGTCGATCACGCCTTTGAAGAGTTCGGTGTTCGGAAGGTGCCCGACAAAGATAAACACGCCATCAATCGGGAATACCTCCTCTTCGCCCGTCTTCACATTCTTGAGCAAGGAGCCCATAACTTTTTCGCCATCGCCTTGGATCTCTTCAACAGTTGTGCTCCAGATGAACTTGATCTTATCGTTCTTGAAGGCGCGTTCCTGCATAATTGGACTCGCGCGGAGCTGATCGCGGCGATGAACAATATAGACCTCTGAAGCATACTTCGTCAGAAATATCCCTTCCTCCAGAGCGGCATCGCCACCGCCAACGACAATGAGGCGTTGGTCTTGAAAGAAGAATCCGTCGCAGGTTGCGCAGTAGGACACGCCACGTCCTCCATATTCCTCTTCGCCGGGAACATTGAGTGTACGCGGCGAGGCACCGGTGCAGATAATCACGGATTTGGCGAGGTATTCCTTGTCATAGGTTTTCAGGTAAAAGGGATGGCGATTGAAATCTATCTCTGTTACCATGTCAAACCGCACCTCTGTGCCGAAACGCTCGGCTTGCTTCTGCATTCCCTTGATGAATTCTGCGGCTTCGGTGCCGAAGAAGCCCGGATAGTTTTCAAGGTCGAGCGTCATTGAGAGTTGCCCGCCGAGCGCGTCTCCGGTAATAAGCAGCGGTTCGAGCATTGCGCGTGAAGTGTAGACACCCGTAGCGAACCCAGCCGTGCCGCCTCCAATGATAATGACATTACGTTCTTCGAAACCATCGCCATCGTTTTTTTTGGCGGTTTCCATCTGTGTGCCTCCTCCCTGCTGAAGCATTTCATCCAATTGACCTGAATGTGCGAGCTCCGCGAGATCATCATCATCACCGATATGCTGATCATCGATGAAGAGCTGCGGCACATCACGACGCCCGGTCAACCGCTCGATCTCATCACGCATCTCCGGACTGCCGTGGATGTTGATCTCTTCAAATTCAAGTCCTTTGCCTTCAAGAATCCGTTTTGCCCGATCACAATAAGGGCAAACATCAGTCGTGTACATTTTAATTTGTGGCATTTGACGCTGTCTTTCTCTTATGCTATCGAAAATATAAATGCTGTTGAAAGTGAGAGAAATAATACGGGATTTCGGTGTCTCTGTCAAGGTTTTGCATCACTTCGAGCCCGGCGGAAGCAATCGAGGAAT
>JAPUIP010000632.1 GCA_027296925.1 Candidatus Poribacteria bacterium
TTCGACGGCCCCCCTGTAAACGAGCGCCGGCTCTCCGATGAACATCTGGCAACCGTGTTCGACAAGACCCAGGCCATTGCTCAACTCATGGACCGCACCGGCTACGAGACACTCTGGCTGGCTGAGCACCACTTTCAACGCGAGGGGTACGAGTGCATCCCTAACATTCTGATGCTCGGCGTTCATCTCGCTCACATGACTGAGAGACTCAAGATCGGATGCGCCTTCAACGTTACTCCCATGTGGCACCCACTGCGACTGGCTGAGGATTTTGCCACCGCCGACATTCTCACGGGTGGGCGTATCCTCTTTGGCGTAGGTCGAGGCTACCACACGCGCGAGGTCGAGGTCTTTGGCGCACCCCTGCTGGATGGGGACGCCAACCGCGAGATGTTCGAGGAGCAGGTTGACATCATCTTCAAGTCGTTCAATGAGCCGTCCTTCTCCCACCACGGCAAGTACTACGACATCCCGCCCAAGGTCCCGTATCGGGGGTATGAGTTGGAGGAGATTACACTGGTGCCCCGTCCGCTCAAGCTGCCTGTCGAGTGCTGGCAGCCGATCGTCAGCGCCAGCGAGCGGGGCCTCAACTTTATGGCGAAGCACAGCATCAGGGGCATGATTGGTGGTGGCGCCGCTGCGGGTGGCGCTGCGGACAAAGTTATACACACCTGGCACCAAGTGCAGGCAAATCATGGCAGGGAGATGGCGCTCGGTGGCGGCCTGATTATCGGCTTCTCCTACCATATCGCCGACACAGAGGAAAAGGCGATTAATGAGGCCAGGAAATACTTCGAAGAGCACATGAAGATGTTTGCGCCTCTGGGGTTTGTGCGCGGTTTGACGGACGAGCAGATCGCCGCCACAGCCCATCCGCAGCAGGCGCGCGCCGCTGGACTGCCTACGTTGGAGGACGCCGTGAAGGCAGGTTCGTGGCTGTGCGGGCCACCGGAGTTGATAATCGAAAAGCTGATGGACGTTCAGGAACGCTATCCTGGACTTGATCAGATTAGCGTCAACAACACCATAGGTACGCCCGAGCACGTGATTTTAGAGCAACTCGACTGGTTCGCCAGAGATGTCATGCCTGCATTCAAGGACCAGGTCAGCGCCCCGGCAATTGCAGATGACTAACGCCGCTTAACTAATTTTCGATTGAAGATTGCCTGTCCCGAGCGACCAACGGAAAGCCTGCCCCCGCCTGAGGGTGTGCCTGTGGTGCTTCGAGGGGAAGATTGAAGAAACCCGCATCAACGCGAAGCTTACTTCCTTGCTTGTGCGCGCGTCCAGCGGCAGGTCGAACGCAAACCGAGCCCATTCTGTTTCACGCATCCAGGATAGGAATGTCGTACTTTTTCAGGTCTTCATCACGAGTGATAAGCGTTAATCCTTTGACCTTTGTCTGTGCAACCAGTAGCCGGTCGAATGGGTCTTTGTGAGACTCATGTCGGGGAAGCTTCCCTACTGCGAGCGCATGAGCAATTGTGACAAAAAGCGGCGTCAGTCCGGTCGTGAGGATTGCCCCTCCAAGATCTTCAGGGGCATCTAGCTTGCCAAGAGCCTTCTTGATAACAATCTCCCAAACCGATACCACACTGGCATAGACGACATCACCCGTGTCAATCGCTTTTCTTGCTTCATCGGAAAGCGTCGGATTATCATCAAACGTCCATAGCAGGGCGTGGGTATCAAGTAAATACAGACTCATTTGTCATCTATCCCAAACGCTTTGGCGATTTCTTCAGGTATCTCGTCAAAGTCATCGGCTATTCGGACTTTGCCACGCCATACACCAAATACGCGACGCGGGGGTTTCTTGGGTTCGTATGGGACAATCTTCGCCACAGGCTGCCCGTCGTTGATTTCGATAATGATCTCTTCGCCTGCCACCACACGCTCGACCAGTTGGGACACATGCGGGTCAGATTCATGGATGTTTATTTGCATAATCCTTCACCTCCAAAGCTCATTATAGTACAGACTCTGCATACCGTTGCACGACTTTAGCAAATGTACGGCTATCGACCCATTCCGACAGGTCAGCCCATTCATCACATCTAACCGCCCATCGGCTGAAAGGGTGCTCTATACGCCAGACGTGACTCCACCTGATGCAGCACCCGGATCGTCTCGAGGGCAGAAACGTCCGCTCCAGCGTCGCCGCTACCTCGTTTTGTCGGTCTGCAAGAAGGCGGCAGGTTGAACCCAACCGGTCGTGCGTATCAATCCGCTCTGGCAGATTACCCCGCCATTTCCTTGTATTATCGGAAACGGCGGGGCTGACCAGCGAGTCGGTCAACGGGTTGATGAAAGCGGACGGGGTCGCCCAGACGGGGTCGCCCAGATGCACTAGAGGAACATCGTGATGCCCATATCGATATATCTATCCCGATTTTCCGGCGCCACGCCCCGAAGGCAGACGGCAATGCCGGTGCCTTTAAGCTGTTCTGCCACATGACGCGCACAGTCATCGACGCTTTTAAGCCAATGGTGTGGGTAGCCTTCTATGCTGAAGCTCAGGTCTGCGGGACCAAAAGAAAGACAATCGACACCCGGCTTGGCGAGCTTTCTGGCATTGGTGACCGCATTAATCGATTCGATCTGCATCCAGAGCACACCGTTTTCGCTCCACCATTTTGCATATTCAACGCGCCCGCTGTGCTCCGACGCTACGGGCCGAGAAGTGCCGCCCCAACTGCGCTTACCGATCTGCGGATAGTAAAAGTAATTGACGGCTTCGTCAACCGTCGATTCGAGTTCCACTTGCGGAACTTCGATACCTGTTGTCCCTAGATCGAGGTAGTTGCCTATAAGGTAGGCGTTACGGGTGTGCTTGATCCGAAACTGAACGGGCATGTCGAATTCGTCCGCGACCTTGCAGAACGTGACCAGTCGCTCTTCGTTAAATGCGGAGTGCTGACTGTCAGTCGAAATGAAATCGAAGGTGGCCCCATCGAGGATGCGTCTCAGTTGATCTGGATCGGTCGCAACCGAGGCGCCCCCGCCCACAAGAACCTCCCCATCGTGTATACGCTGCTTCAAACTTTTTTCTGGCATTTGACGCTTCCTTTCTCATACAGGTTGTTTCCAAAACTGGTGAATGGTGAGGGCTCGGAATGGTTCAAAACCGACCCGTAAACAGTTTTGGCAATCATTAAAATTCGGACTTTCACCAAGTATCTGTGGACCATTTTACCCATTTTTCACGCTCCAGTCAACAAGAATCCCCGGCTCATTCGGGCTATGCCTATGCCATGCGTGTCCAAGCATACCATCTCCTACCATGTTGTATTTGAGCCCAACGCGCTCAGTAACCTTCACTTCCAAACTTTAGGTGTGTGCTATGATACAGTTGAAACACATCCGCTCTGATTCAGGCGCTGGCATTTTTTATCATGGCGGTTGTCAGCTACAATTCATCTTTCTCATCTGCCGAGGGTAGTGATAAACTGCTTTTATTAAAGCCTGTTAATACGGGTTCAAACGCTGATAGGGTCTGGATTTCGACGCATTTTGGGAGTGAAGGTTACTGAGGAGCGAGGACACTAATTTTTAGGCGGGGTAGGGATTGATTCGCCGGAAAGTTCTAAAATTCTTTGATATACCGGTCCACCCTTCTTCAGGTAAAAGCCGGTGTCGATTAATGAATCAAGAACAGGTTTAACGGCATCAAGGAGTCCATCTTCCTTTGCTTGTACCAGCAAGAGCGGCGAGCGAATCACACGCAATCGCTCGCGTTCAGCAAGGATTTTGAGTTGCGTGTCATCGGTTAAAAGCAGATCGGCTTGTTTCTCAACGGCTAAAACAATGACCTTTGCATCAACCTCGTCGGGGTGGTCCATCATCAAGCGTTGATACGTCTGTTGATCGGTGATCTCTTGTGTTTGCATCCACCCTTCCCCGATAGCTTCCTGAGTCTGGCGATGCCCAAGCGTTTCATCGCCTGCATCTTCCAATTCCTCAAGTGTTTCGGGGACAATCCAGATCAGACCGAACATTGCTCTCAAGAGAAAGAAAAGATCGACACGCGCAAAATGAGTCAGTACGCTGGTGTCAGCGACGACTCTCATCCGTTTTCTTTCGTGGCATGACCTGTTGAAGTGTCTCTAGCTCTTGCGCGAATTCATCGACGGTGTACCCGGTCACTGTGGGGATTTGATGCTTTTCCATGAGTTTACGGAACGACCAATAATCCATCCCTAACAGCTTTGCACCGTGTCGAATCGTCATTTTGCCAGCCCCAACGAGAGAGAGGACGTTCTTTTGCTGGATTTCCTGTTCTTCCATCTGTTTATTCCCTCAAACTTTCGGCGTGATTACCAGGTTAAAATATCATGAACGTGTTCCCATGTCAAGTACAAACGGAGGTCAGCGATGGTCAAGACGGTTCCCGAACCCAACGCGTCAAGGGTCTGATGAACGTCCGGCGGGAGCGGACCCGCCTGGGCCGCCATGACGCTCTCCTCTCCTACTTTAGCGCAGAACGCCTGTCAAGAACCCGCATATGCTCGTCCGAGAATCGGATCCCGCCGTATTTAGTTCGTCAACACGCTCTAGGTTCTGTTGACATTTGAGTATGAGGTTGTGGCATAATAGAAATATGATGCCAATTACCTTACCAGATGACCAATGGGAGA
>JAPUIP010000633.1 GCA_027296925.1 Candidatus Poribacteria bacterium
CCTCATCCCCCAATGCCTTGACCAACGCCGGGACAGCGTCCTTAGCCGCTTCACCCATCATACCCCCCAACATCTGGGCAGTATGGCGACGAACAGACACATCCGGGTCCTCAAGCTGGGGGATGAGAGATGCAACATTTCGCCCCTCAGATTCAAAGGCTGTCCAAATCAAACTCACCAGACACGAAAAAACAACGATAAATATTCTACGTTTCATAGCGAATATTCCTTCGGGGAACTTTCAGGGCCTCTGCTGCCAGTCGTTGCTTTGTTCCCGTTACATCTGAGCCCAACGCGCTTCGAGTCCGCTTGGATCATCGGCGTCGATCCCCACAATGGAGGGCCGTTTTCAAACGATAAACTTCAGCCGGCTCTCTTTTCCAGCACTCAACAACGCATAGTGTTCCTCAAAATTTAACATATCGATTAAGCTGATTCCTTTTGCCATCTCTTCGAGTGTCCGTTCTTCCTTCCACTGAATCTCCTCGGCGATTGGAATCGCCTCCGCAAGCTCATCGGCGGTTGCCACAAGAATCCCATCATCGTCACCGAAAAGGATATCCCCAGGGTTCACAGTCACGCCGCCGCATGTAATCGGGATTTGTGTTTCAAAGATTCGAGAAGTCGTTCCCGCAAGGGGCGTGATCGACCGGGCATAATACGGAACATTTAGAGCCCTGACTGTTTGGGTGTCCCGACATGGCCCGTCTATCACGATGCCGGCTAAATTCTTGCGCGCCGCCTCGGTCGGAAACAGTTCACCCGCCACCGCTCGGCGACTACCTTGGGTATCAATCACAAGGACTTCTCCCGGCTCGGCATCGCGCAGCCCTTTGATAACTGTGAGATAGTCCTCATGACAGGTCACCGTGTGGGCACGCCCGATGAGTTTCAGCCCCATCCGGATGGGGCGAATGGCAGAATCAACGACCCGAAGTGCCTTGTTGGCATCACTTACACAGGCGGTATCGAGCCCCTGGAGCCGCTGCTTCATTTCGTCAAAATTCATCATAAAAACTCCTCAAATGGCAATGGTCTATATATTTTTAATCCGATGGCTCGATAGCCGGGCCAGAAGCGTCGCCCCCGTAACTTCCACCAATTGCTGAACCCCGAATCCCGGGAATCGGGGTTCGGCTACGACGAGTTTCCGCACCGAGGCCGTCTCAATCTGTCTGAATGCGGTAGGAGGTGCGGGTGATATTCTCGTGGTCAGATGAGCGAGCGACCTTGAGCGCGTGGTCGGTGAGCGGCAGATAGTAATGGGTTTCGGCGTTTAACGAAATGAATCCTTCTGCATAGGCGCACCCTCCTGCGGAGCCAAACGCGCCATCGCTGGTCTCGATTCGCTTGCGGGCATAGGCGCCGCCGTAACCCTGGCTGACCAGACAGTCTAACGCCGCCAACTTTTTATCGGCCACATCTGTGATGTCGATGAAGACATCATTGTAATAGCCGCCCTCCGAGTCCCACACATTCCGAGGTGTGCTTGCCGCACCCGTGCCGAAGAAGAAGACCCGCGCTATCCGATGGGGCGGATTACGGTCTCCGGCATCGACACTCCCAGCGAACGAGATTGCGTGCATCACGATTTGCCCCGTGGTGGCGTGAGCGTTGGTGAGCCCGTCGCCCTCTTTGGGAAAATGGGTCAAGACGATATCCGGCCGGAGCTCGCGCAGCAACCGTGCGAGGCGCTTCACCGTGTCTTCTGTAACAAGCAGTACCGCGTCATCGGCACCGAAAAAATAGATGTCATCGACCCCCAGAATCTTGCAGGCGGCTCGGACCTCATCTGCCTTGACATTGGAGCGTTCTTTCATTAGCGCCAGCAGTTCGGGGCCTTCCGGCACCGCCTCGCGATGAAACATTGCGTCACTGATCACCGCATCATGCACCCGAGCGCCATGAGTCAAGACAACACAGCCGACATAATCGCCACGGCTGGCGTGGTGGGCCATGGTGCCGCCGGATTGATCGAAAATATCAGCCGGATGCGCCCCGATTGAGAGTATGCGTAAAGGTTCAGCCATCTGATGCTCTCCTTCCATTTGATTTTTTTTAGCGGCGTGATTTCCCGTATTCGCCTCTGTTTTTTGAGGTGAACGAGTAGCCGCCATCGACTCCCTATTCAGCAGGATTTTCAACTTGATTTTCTCTCAATTTTACGGTACAGTGTATTATCATTGACGAAGAATGTCAATATAATTCCGGTACCGTCAGTTTCATATTCGATTTCATCACACATTAAGCTCTATCTATCTACAATGAGGCTGAAATTCTGTTAGCCAATGGTGCCACACAATAGCCACTGCAGCATGACGACTCATCGAAATTGAAGGGATTGAATCTCGGATTGGAGGATAGCTGATGGAAATTGCTGTTAAATATCAAGGACACAATGCGATTCTCAGAATTTCACAGGATATTCTTGGAGAGGATCGGATTCGATTAAACGAAAGGATTCAGACGCTTGTTGATAATGGGGCAAAGAACATCGTTCTCAACCTGAAAGACGCAGGGCTAATGGACAGCGTTGGGTTAGGCATGCTCGTTGCCCTGCAAACCTTGTTAGGCCGCCGGCAAATACGATTGGTACTTTCAGACGTTGGCAGGACTATTGAACACCTATTACTGATCACCAAGCTCACTCGGGTGTTTGAACGATTCGATACGGAGGATGAGGCACTTGCAGATCTGAAATAATGTATGCGTCATATTGACAAGAGTCATAACTCGTCACATTGCCATTATGGCATTTTCAGGGCATATGCGGTGGCTGTGATCCGTCCTTACTCTGGTTACTTCATTGGCATATATATTGCTTTTCATCAGGCGTATGTTGTCACTGAACTTGCAAATTTAACCCGAAGATCGTGTGTTGAAAGAGAGTTATGACGAAGCTTTCCGATAATTTCTGAGTTTTTTCTGGAAGAGTTTCGTTGTAATGAGGTAAGAAGGAAACTGAAAGATGGTCAGGCACAGCGATCGAATTCTTCTTGTCGATGATGATACCTCCTCTTTGGAGGTGCTGCACGAGGTTTTAACCCGTGCCGGCTACGACGTTGTGTCAGCGGAGTCCGGGCATGAAGCCTTAGAGTTTGTTCGGGGGGATTCAATCAATCTTGCCATCCTGGATTTTAATCTCCCAGATACGACGGGCTCAGAATTGCTTCAACAGATTAAGCAATTTCACCCAGCCGTGCCGGTCATCATCATGAGTGCAAACACCTCACAAAGTGTAAAGTTTGACGTTTTTGAAGCGGGTGCCTACACCTTCATATCAAAACCGATCGCTTTACCCCAACTGCTGCAGTTCGTTACACGAGCGTTAGATCTCACACATCAGTGGACATCGAGTCATCGCGACCGCCGACAGGCTGTTCGACCGGCTGCTGACACGTCACCCATTCAGATTAAGAAATCGATCTTCTTTCGATGGATTCAAATTATTAAACATAAATAGACCTTCCCGAATTATGAGGGCAAAGTCACTCAGTTGAAACATCTTTAGATCCAAAAAGTAATTCCAGTGGAGGGATTTCAAAATGAGTAAAGTCATTGGTATCGATTTAGGAACCACAAATTCATGTGTCGCGATTTTAGAAGGCGGGGATCCGAAAGTTCTCGAAAACGCTGAAGGTGGGAGAACAACCCCATCGGTTGTTGCTTTTACAAAGGATGGTGAGCGATTGGTTGGGCAGGTTGCGAAAAGGCAAGGTGTGACCAATCCGAAAAACACAATCTTTTCTATCAAACGGTTTGTGGGACGCAAGCAAAGTGAAGTGAGCAAGGAAATAAAACTCGTCCCCTACGACGTTGTAGCCGTTAAAAGCGGGGATGCCGTAGTAAAAATTGAAGATAAAGAATACACGCCCCCTGAGATTTCCGCGATGATTGTCCAGAAGATGAAGGAAACGGCTGAGTCCTATCTCGGTGAGAAGGTAACGCAAGCCGTTATCACTGTTCCTGCCTATTTTAATGATTCGCAGCGACAAGCGACAAAGGATGCCGGCAAAATCGCAGGGCTGGACGTGCTTCGTATCATCAATGAACCAACGGCGGCGGCATTGGCTTACGGGCTCGATAACCGGGCAGATCTCAAAATCGCCGTTTACGACTTGGGTGGAGGAACGTTCGATATCTCCATCTTGGAGATCGGCGACGGGGTCTTTGAGGTGAAGAGCACCAACGGCGATACGCATCTCGGTGGTGATGACTTCGATCAGCGCATTATCGATTGGCTCGCTGAAGAATTTAAGCGGGATCAAGGAATCGATCTGCGTAAAGACAACATGGCTTTACAACGGCTGAAAGAGGCTGCGGAGAAAGCCAAATGTGAACTGTCAAGCGCCATGCAAACCGACATTAATCTGCCTTTTATCACTGCGGATGCCAGCGGACCAAAGCACCTTAACGTTCCCTTGACTCGTGCGAAACTGGAGCAACTGACCGATGAACTCGTTGAGCGTACGCTTGAACCGTGCCGGAGAGCGCTTGCTGATGCCGAATTATCTGCCCAAGAGATCGATGAGGTCATCTTGGTTGGCGGGCAAACGCGAATGCCGAAAGTCCAGGAAGCGGTAAAGCGGCTATTCGGTAAGGAACTGCACAAAGGTGTCAACCCTGACGAGGTGGTTGCGATTGGTGCTGCCATCCAGGGCGGGGTACTCTCTGGTGACGAAGGCGTGAAAGACATCTTGTTGCTCGACGTAACGCCGCTGTCAATGGGAATCGAAACGTTGGGCGGTATGTTCACCCGACTCATTGAACGCAATACGACGATTCCAACCAAGCAGTCACAAACCTTTACAACAGCGGAAGATAGCCAAACCTCTGTCGATGTTCATGTTTTGCAGGGGGAGCGCGAACAAGCCGTCTATAACAAGACAATCGGTCGTTTTCGATTAGATGGCATTCCGCCCGCGACGCGCGGCGTACCGCAGATTGAGGTGTCATTTGACATTAATGCAGACGGCATCCTCAATGTGTCTGCCAAGGACCTTGCAACGAATAAGGAGCAGCACATTACCATTACAGCTTCATCGGGGCTGTCTGAAGCCGAGATTGAGCAGATGGTCAAAGATGCGGAAGCCCATGCGGCTGAGGACCAACAGCAGCGCGAAGAGTTTGAGGTGCGTCACCACGCAGATTCGTTAATCTATGAGACCGAGAAAAATCTCAAAGAGTTTGGTGACAAGGTAGATGCTGCAACAAAGGGCAATGTTGAAGGCGCCGTTGAACAGCTTAAAAAAGCGCTGGAAAGCAACAATATGGAAGAGATTAAGTCGCAGACTGAGAATCTGACGCAGATTTGGCATCAGGCTTCGGCTGAGCTCTATAAGCAAACCGCTGGTGCTGGGGAGGAATCGGCTGCCGAACCGCCACCTTATCGGAGCGCGCCGACAGACGAATCGGAACCCACGGCCGCATCGCCTGAGGGCGAAGTCATTGATGCGGACTATGAAGTGGTTGACGATGATAAGAGGTAGCGCAACAGTTGAAGCACAGATCGAAGGCTAGGTGAAACCCTAGCCTTTTTTGTTTTTGCTTGCCTTGAGAGGGATTTTTTGTGTCTAGAGGTGTGGAAAGTGCTATGGCGTGAATTTGCGACCGGCGCTGCGCTCGGCGGCGTCTACGGCGTTTTGCCGGGTGCATTTGGAAAATTTCGTTTCTGGACGGTAGAAGTTGGGGGACAACACTTCGTATGGAAATTTCCCCTCGTTGTCGCACTCTCGATTTGTATTAATATGATTATCGCCGCTACCGTTGGTACGATTGTTCCGATGTTCTTTCAGCGGATTCGGATTGACCCCGCCATTGCGACAGGGCCATTCGTCACAACCGCAATCGATGTCCTCGGCATCTTATCCTACTTCATGTAACTTATAGAGTATGAACTGGGAAAGTGCAAGCAGAAATTCGTAAGTTTCTGAGAAAGCTCTCAGGAAGAAGGAGGTAACAACCATGCGTAGTATATTCAACCTGTTCGCGAAATCTCCCTTTGGCCCCACACAGGCGCACCTGAAGAAGGCAGTCGAGTGTGCGCAACAGTTACGTCCGCTTTTTGAAGCAGTTTGCGCCGAAGATGACACCGAAATCCAGCGGGTAACCGATTTCATTAATCAATTGGAGCACGAAACGGACCAAATAAAAAACGAGATTCGGAACCATTTGCCGAAATCGCTGTTCTTGCCGATTGACCGTCGGGATCTGTTGGAGCTCATCCACATGCAGGATTCAATTGCGGATTCGACGCAGGAGGTCGCGGGGATGCTGACTTTGAAAAAGCTGCGTCTTCCTGAAGATCTCAAGCCAAACGCAATGGAGTTAATTGATGAAATTCTGGTGACCTGTGACATGGCAGCAACTATTGGCTTTGAAATGGATGAGCTGACTGAGACGTCTTTTGGAGGCCCGGAGGCGGACAAAGTTTTAGACATGATCAATCAATTGGATGATAGTGAGACGAAATCCGATGTGATTGGGGTACGTCTTGCACGTCAGTTGTTCGCGTTAGAGGATCAGATGTCACCTGTCGATGTGATGCTCTGGTATCAGGTCTTCTATACAGCCGGACAGGTGGCAAATTATGCCGAGAGAATGGGAAATCGGTTGCGCTTACTCATAGCACGTGCTTGAGAGTTCGGCGCATAAGCAAATGAGCGAATTCGCAGGTTTGCGTATCTGCCGATTTGCACATTTGATTTGGAGGAAAACAATGGGAATTGAAACAATCATCATCCTGATCCTCGCATCGGGATTCGGATTTTACATGGCGTGGAACATCGGCGCGAATGACGTGGCAAACGCGATGGGTACCTCGGTCGGCTCCGGCGCTCTCACCCTGAAACAAGCGATTATCGTTGCGGTGGTCTTTGAGTTCGCCGGCGCATTTCTCGTTGGCGCTCATGTCACCGAAACCGTACGCAAAGGGATGATTGACCTCAACGTCTTCAAAGATATGGAAGGCGGTATCGATATTTTGATCTACGGGATGTTAGCTTCACTGCTTGCCGCAGGGGTGTGGTTACAGATTGCGAGCTATTTCGGCTGGCCCGTCTCAACCACGCATGCAATCGTCGGTGCAGTTGTTGGCTTTGGCATTGTTGCCGGTGGCGCCGCGGGTGTCGCTTGGGGGAAGATTGGCCAAATCGTTATGAGTTGGATCGCTTCTCCGCTCTTGAGCGGAACGATCGCCTTTGTGGTTTTCTCGGCCATTCGGCGTGCGATAATCAATGTCCCGAACCCTGTTCAGGCAACAAAGCGGTGGGCGCCTGGATTTATCTTCCTTGTCTTTGCCATTTTGACGCTTGTGACGCTTTTCAAGGGACTCAAGAACCTGGGGCTTGATTTAAGCTTCTCACAGGCATTGATGTACGCCAGTGGTATCGGTTTAGTTGCTTCCATCATCGGTCGGTTCCTCATCAGGCGTGTGCATGTGCCGTCAGTGGATAAGAAGGCAGAAATTCCCCTGGCGGCGCTGTCCACAGACCTCCGATCGATAGCGAGACGCGCTCGCCGGATGCACGAGATCGCGTCAAAGGAAGCCAGAGGGTATGTTGAAAACATCCAGGAGCATATCGATCAGTTAAAGGGAATGGTGGAGCAGAGCGAAGCGGAGATACACACACGGGCGGACTTTCGCTTTGTTGAGAAAGTTTTTGCCTATCTCCAGATTCTGAGCGCTTGCTTTGTCGCTTTCGCACACGGCGCCAATGATGTGGCGAATTCCATTGGCCCGCTCGCTGCCGTTGTTTCCCTTGCGAGAGGCGGCGCTGCAGCACTCACGGACAAAACAGCCGTTCCCCTGTGGATTCTGGGGTTGGGTGGTGCCGGCATCGTGGTCGGTTTATCGATGTGGGGCTGGCGCGTCATGGAGACGATCGGTAAAAAAATTACTGAGTTGACACCGACACGCGGCTTCTCGGCAGAGTTTTCCACAGCAACTACTGTTGTAATTGCATCGAGATTTGGGCTGCCGATTTCGACAACCCACACACTCGTCGGTGCCGTTCTGGGTGTTGGATTGGCGAGAGGTATAGATAGCTTGAATCTGCGTATCATCCGTGATATTGCCACCTCGTGGGTTGTGACCTTGCCCGCAGGGGCAAGTATGTCGATTCTCTTCTTCTTCATCCTTAAAGCAATATTTAGTACCTTCGGAGGGCCAGTCGGATAGAACGTGACATTGGGTGTTAACAGCGTATTTGTACTTCAAGACGGGATGCTTACCTGTGAAGAGGTTTCAAACGTGACTCACGTACGGCCGGAATGTAGGTTTTCTCAACGAATAGAATGAGGTATTTTCATGGAAAAGATATTAGTCGCTACTGATTTCTCAGCGTGTTCAGTCACTGCCCTGGATTACGCCCTCACGATTGCGAAGAAATTTGAATCCAAATTACTACTCTTGCATGTCGTCCATGATCCGGCCAATTCCCCCGGTTTCTACACTTCAAAGAAGGCGGGCAAAAAAGTGTTCCACAATATGGAAGAATCTGCTCAGCAGATGATGAAAGATTTTACCCAGAAGCACTTGAAAAAATTCAAGAACTATGATACATTCGTGTTTCCCGGCATCCCCGCGGCACAAATTGTCAACTTTGCCCAAAAGAAAAAGGTGGATCTAATCGCGATGGGAACGCACGGACGAGGAGGGCTTGATCGAATTATGCTCGGCAGCATTGCGGACAAAGTCATTCGTGGGGCGACATGCCCGGTGCTTGTTGTCCGTGAGCAAAAATCAAAGGAAAGTAAGGGAGAGGAGGATGAATAATCAGATAGTTTTTGGGGGAGATGGAAACCGCCAGCGAACTCAACGCATCATGCTGATTTTGTTCGGCGGCTTCATCCTCTATGGGATAGTTGCAACCCTATCATTGGCGGCTGAACCCTCCCCGGCTGCAGCAAGTGGCACGAAGAGCGATCTTGACGTATTCGTGATGGCCATGACGCTATTCGGAGGGCTCGCCCTTTTTCTATTCGGCATGGAGCAAATGGCAGACGCTTTGAAGGCAGTCGCCGGCGAGCGCCTGAAATTCTTTCTGGCCCGGCTGACCACCAACCGGGTCACTGGCGCGATTACAGGTGCCGTTGTTACCGCGATTATCCAGTCCTCGTCGGTTACCACAGTCCTGGTGGTCGGATTCATCACCGCTGAAGTGATGTCCTTCTCCCAGGCCGTGGGTGTCATCTTTGGCGCGAATATCGGCACCACGATCACCGCGCAGATCGTCGCTTTCAAAGTCACAAAGTATGCCCTGCTGATCGTGGCAGTGGGGTTCGGTATGTTGTTTGTCGGGAACCAGGAACGGATCAAGCACTATGGCGCGATGATCATGGGGTTGGGGTTGGTATTCTTCGGCATGGGTGTGATGAGCGGCGCGATGAACCCCCTCCGCAGTTATCAGCCATTTCTGGACCTGATGGTGCGTATGGAAAATCCGATTTTCGGCATTCTGATTTCTGCGCTCTTCACTGGCCTGATCCAGTCCTCATCAGCCACAACCGGTATTATCGTCGTCATGGCAAGTCAG
>JAPUIP010000634.1 GCA_027296925.1 Candidatus Poribacteria bacterium
TCCGTACTCCGAATGATCTTTTCCAACGCACCGCTGGTTTGTTCGATGAGCTTCCTTATGTCTGTGATACCCGCATTAATATGCGTTTGATTGGATTGTATCAACTGATTGGCGGATTCAGCAAGTTGTATTGCCTGCGCAACCGCTTCTTCAGCGCGTTCAAGGATGCCTAAAACGCCCATTGGATCTTCACCAGTCAGCGGCATATCTGTGGGTTGTAGCGGCGGATTGCCAACCGGGCCGTTGGTCAAGTCGATATATGCCTCACCGACAAAGCCGCTAATACCGATTTTCACTGTGCAGCCACGTCGAAGCCTTTGAAAAGCTTTCTTGACACGCATCTGAACTTCAACGCGGTCTCCAGCTTCATTCAGCGTGATGCGGGTGACTTTGCCGATCGGCACGCCAGCGAGGTGAACAGCATCCCCAACAAGGAGATCGTTGATAAAGCTGAAGTTAGTTCGTAACAGATCGCCACCGGCGCTCCAGGGCGAATTGGAAGCCTGGTAAAGCAAAATCGCGAGGAAGATAAAACCGACGATGACAACGAACCCCACTTTGACTTGTATATTCCACCAATTCACCAACCACCACCTTCAATTCTTGACAACTGCTCATTTTCAAGCATCAATTTTCTGGATGTTTCCCCCAGAAATAAATTGCTGTAGCACGGCGTTGTCAATCTGCCGAATTTCATCAGGAAATCCGTGGGCGATCACGTCGCCTTGATGTATCATTGCCATTCGTGTTGCGACCGAGAAAGCACTGTCCATATCGTGCGTCACGACAACAGAGGTTACTTGAAGCTTCGTGTGCAGATCCCGGATGAGACGATTAATTTCCAGACCGGTAATCGGATCTAATCCGGTGGTCGGCTCGTCATACAAGATCACCTCTGGATTAAAGGCGATGGCACGTGCAAGACCGACACGCTTTCGCATACCCCCACTGAGCTCTGCGGGCCTCAGTCGCTGAGTGCCATCAAGATCGACCAAATGTAATTTTTCAGCGACAATTTCCTCAATTTCACGCTTGCGAAGTTTTGTGTGTTGAGAAAGCATGAAGCCAACATTTTCCTCAACCGTCATCGAATCGAACAGGGCAGACGATTGGAAAAGCATCCCGACCTTTTGGCGAATATGGTGCAAAGCCTTTCGCTTCAGTTGCGTGATCTCTTCACCGTTAACCCAGATTTCCCCCTGATCCGGCTTCATCAGCCCGGTAATGAGTTTAAGCAGGACACTTTTGCCACAACCGCTTCGCCCTATAATGACTAATGTCTCCCCACGAGAGATGTCCAGGTCCAGTCCGGTTAAAACCTCTTTATTTTCAAAGCTTTTCCAGATATTTCTGATCTGAATCATTGAATGTATGGATAACAGATCTTCCGCTCGCTCCAGTTGAATTTTAGCAAGGGGGAAAGGTTATTTCAAGCCTACAACGGTATAAAGCAGTTGGTTGAGTAAAGCGTCCATCGCTAAGATAGTCATCAACGAAGTCACTGCCGAACCTGTTGTGGCTTTACCAACTCCTTCAGCACCACCAGCGGAAGGGATCGTAAACCCTTTGTAGCAACCAATCGATGCAATCGCCATCCCAAACGCCGAAGCTTTGATAAGGCTGATAATGATGCTGCCGATGAACAGATAGTTTCGGGCTTGCTTCATAAAAAAACGACCGTTCATATCAAAAATAGAGACGGCCGTAAAATATCCACCCGCGATTCCGAAGACTGTTGCAAAAATGGTCAAAATCGGAAGCATGATCGCACATGCGAGAAAGCGGGGAACGACGAGATACTTGACGGGATTCGTCGCCATAATCTCAAGCGCATCAATCTGTTCGGTGACTTTCATCGTACCCAGTTCCGCTGTGATTGATGCTCCAATTCGTCCCGCCAGGACAAACGCGGTGACCATCGGTCCGAGTTCCTTAATGACCGAAGTCGTGACGAATCCGCCAATTGAGCCTTCCGCGGACAAGTCTTTCAGCTCATGATATCCCTGTGTTGCCAGCACCACGCCAGTAAAAACACCGGTGAACAATACGACTGGCACCGAATTCACGCCAATCAGAAGCAACTGACGCACGAGCAGATTGAACTGGAGTGGCCGTCTAAAGATTAACAACAGAGTTTCCCACACCAGCATAGTGGCGCTGCCAACCCCATAAGTCCAGTTCAGGGCGTGGGAACCTAATCCATCGGCAAAGCGTATCCAAATGGTACGATTATCGTACAGCTTCTGACGTTGGAAGGGCTGTAAGTCATTCATCAATAAGTCCTAGCGTGACAGATTGGCAAATCGCATCTGCTTCTTATGAAATTTCAACTGCACCGTGCCCGTCGGCCCGTTACGCTGTTTTCTAATAATCAGGTCGGCAATTCCTTGATCATCCGCCTGTTCCTCGTAATAGTCTTCTCGATATAAAAAAGCCACCAAATCGGCGTCCTGCTCGATGGCGCCTGATTCTCTCAGATCCGCGAGTACCGGGCGTTTATCCGGACGCCGTTCGACTTCACGATTCAGTTGAGAACAGGCAATAATAGGTATATCCAACTCCCAAGCGAGAGTCTTGAGTGAGCGAGAAATATAGGAAAGCTCTTGTTCACGTCCCGTATATCGACCGGAATCACTGAGAAGCTGTAGGTAATCAATGATAATCAAGGCGAGATTATCGTTTTCACCTTTCAGACGCCTGCTTTCCGACCGCACTGTTTGCACAGTCATGCCTCGCATTTCATTGATGAAAATTGGGGCGGATATTAAAGCGCTGACGCTCTGTGTCAACGTTGCCCAAAGTTCAGGGGTTAAATTGCCGGTGCGAAGTCGGCCAAAATCGATACGGGCCTCTGCAGCAAGCATACGCATTAATACATGCTTGGCAGACATCTCCAGGCTAAATATTGCAACTGGCAGTTGTTGTTCTATGGCAATATTCTGGGCGATATTCAGCACCAAGGTACTTTTTCCCATGCTTGGTCGGGCCGCGATAATATTTAGATCGCCACGCTGCAACCCAGAAGTCATCATGTCATAATCCGTAAAGCCTGTCGGTATACCGATAATTTCGTGCTCGTCACCGTATAACTTTTCAATCTCATTCAGGGTTTCCTTGACAATCGAAGAAATCGGGATAAACCCGCGCTTGGTGTTCGTCTCACTGATGTGAAAGATCTCTTCCTGTGCCTGGTCGAGAACGTCACCGATCTCCTTTTCCTGATCGCGTGCAATATTACAGATTTGATTGCCCGCTTGGATTAACTGACGGCGCATCGATTTTTCTCGAACGATCTGTGCATGAGACTCGGTATTTTCAGTTTCAACAATCCACGCCTGGAGATCATAAAGATAGACAGGACCACCAGCTCTATTGAGGTGATTTTTTCTTTCGAGTTCATCCGCTGCGAGGATCGGGTCCACTCGGTTATGCCGTTCAAAACTCGCAAGAATCGCCATGTAAATAAGCTGGTGATCTACTGTGAAAAAAGCCTCCGAAGTATGTCCAAGGATTGCAGCAACGTGAGGAACAATGGTGCTATCTGTCATCATTGCTCCAAGCACAAACTGTTCCGCCTCCCTGTCATGGAGTGTTTCAATCGATTCGACATTCATCGCTCAAAAGTACCAACCCATACAGTTAATCTATCAGAACACTCCCGGCAGCATCTCATCACGCAGAATTACTCTTCACGAACAACAACGACCTGGATATTCGCGGTGACGTCCGCATGAAAACGGATCGGGACCATAAAGACGCCAAGCTCCCGAATCGGGTCATCTAACTCAATATGCCGTCGATCCACTTCAATCGATTGTGCAGCAAGCGCCTCGGCGATGTCCATTGAGGTAACAGATCCAAAGAGCCTGTCATTTTCTCCAGCGCGTCGCTGGATGGTACAAGTTACTTCTGCGATACGGCTGGCAAGTACCTCTGCCCTTCCTCTTTCTTGGACAGCTTGGCCTGCCAACAACCGCTTCTCATGCTCAAGCATGCGCCGGTTTTTGTCTGTCGCTCGGATCGCCAACTGCATTGGAATAAGAAAGTTGCGTGCGTAGCCATCGGCAACTTGCAAAATGGCCCCTTCCTCTCCGAGTCTTTCCACGTTTTTCTTGAGAATAATTTCCATAAGACGCCTCACAATGTGTGAGAAATTGTAATGGTCAGCAAAATGTCGCACTCAGGAAACCCCTGAAGTAGGGCGCTTTTATCGAGCGCAGGTATAGGGGCGCGATAAAAACGTCCTGAGTCGATCTGCAACACACCGTTGACCAATACACAATTTGTCAAAAATGCAGATAATTTCCTGAGTAATGAGTAATGATCTATTGCCGTATAGTAAAAGGCAAGAGGGCAATATTACGAGCCCGTTTAACCGCGCCTGTGACCATGCGTTGATGCTTGGCACAGTTACCCGATACCCGTCGCGGAAGAATCTTACCACGGTCTGTCGTAAAACTTCGAATCATTTCAAGGCTTTTATAATCGACGGATTTTATCTTCTCCATACAGAATCGACACCGTTTGCGCCGACCTCTTCGAAAACCTTCTCTCCCTCGACCTTCACTTCTTCGGCCGTCGCCTCTTCGGCCGTCGCCTCTTCGACCTCCGCCCCTTCGTTCCATTCTCATAATCGAGTACCTCTCGTTTTCTTTCGTATTACAAGAAAAAGCGGGCATCAAATTCGCCCGCTTTTCGTTCCTATATTTCATTAATTCTTGTGCAGCGATGAATCTCAGAAAGGAATATCGTCATCAGTGATTGGCGGTTCATCCGATGACGACGGTGCAGATGCTGAAGGTGATGATTGGCCGTCAGTAGCCCCCGCCTCTCCACCGTCCTGACGACTACCCAAAAACTGAACCCTTTCAGCCACCACGTCTAGCTTGCTGCGTCTTTGCCCATCATCGGTTTCCCATGAATTGAAATTCAGTCGTCCTTCTAGAAAAACCGGTCTACCCTTGCTCAAAAATTCATTACAGACTTCTGCCTCTCTTCCCCAAGCTGTTATATCAACAAAACAGACGTCTTCCTTTTTCTCGCCAGACTGTCGATCGGTGTAAACACGATTGACGGCGAGTCCGAATTTTGTCATAGCGGTTCCACTGGGAAGATACTTCAGCTCGGGATCTCGCGTAAGATTTCCCATGAGTATGACTTTATTATAGCTTGCCATGATGTTGTCTCCTTAATCTCTTATCTGATATTAGAATCTACGATCTGTATCTCTAAAATCAGAATCTCTACCCTCGTTTCCGCTCTCAAAATCTCTTGATGGACGATCATCTGGCGAGTCCCCAGTGCTTTCTTCCTCGTGTGGTCCCTCTGTATGGCTTGAAGTTGGTGGAGTCAGATCTCCTTCAAAGCGCACCGTCATATGCTTGATGATGGATTCCGTAATCTGATAGGAGCTGTTCAATTGACGCACAGCCTCCGGATTACTTTCAAATACCACAAGCACATAAAAACCGTCACTGTGACGCTTAACCGTATAAGCGAGTCTCTTCCGCCCCCAAGGATCCACCTTTAGAATCTTCCCTCCAATAGACTCAATAGTCTCCTTGACGCCTTCGATTACATCGTTTGTTTCGCTTTCATCTAGCTCTGGGCTAATGATGAAAATGGTTTCGTATTGACGCAACTCTATTATGCCTCCCTTTGGCCTTAATGGCTCCACGCTAAATTTTGATTCACATCGACCCCGTGGGCGGGAAAACCAAATTTTATAGGGAAGATAAAACCCCTGAATCACTCAAAAAATCAAAATTCGCTCTGGAGCAGAGATTGCCAAAATTATATCATACTCGCCTTGCTTTATCAACCGTTTTTGGACGCGCCCGGAAATTCCTCATGCGCAAGAAAGTTGCTGAATTCTGGCCGGATGGATTGTAAATTCCGGGCGGATGATGTTGCGCAGAACAAGATCTGAAATAGGCTTGACTTAATGAAATCCTTTAGATATACTGCTGAATTGCTTCTATTTCACAATAAGGAGACTTTCATGAATCGACATGAACAGGAATCAATTGTTAATGCAGACGACTTGCAAGGGGTATGTAGCCAGCTTTACCAGAAAGTTGGTGTTGCCAAAACGGACGCAGATACCATCGCAGAGATGCAGGTGTTGATGGACTTGCGTGGCGTTCATTCGCACGCGACACGTGGGGTGCCGGGCTATGTGCGGAGCGTGATGAGCGGCGATACGAATCCAACCCCGCAGATCAAAGTGCTGGAGGATAATCCTGCTTCTGTCCTACTGGACGGAGATCGGGGTTTAGGGCATCTCGTCGGTATCCGTGCGATGAACCTCGCGATCGAGAAAGCGAAGTCCGCTTCGATTGGGATGGCCGTCGTTCGCAATAGCAAGCACTTCGGGGCGGCATCCAGCCATGCGATGCGAACCCTCGAACACGATATGATCGGCTTTGCCACAACGAACGGGGGCGGCGCGAATGTGGCGGTTTTTGGCGCCATGACCAATTCGATCGGGAACAACGCGTTGTCTTACGCTATTCCCACGGAGGAAGAACCGCCAATCGTATTGGATATGGCTTGTGGTGCAGTGGCCGCCGGTCGAATTGGAACCGCACGGATTTACAATGAAAAGATTCCCCTAGGCTGGGGACTGGATGAAAATGGTGAGGAGACTGATGATCCGTCGAAGGTCGCAGCTATCCTTCCCGCTGCGGGTCCAAAGGGCTCGGCACTCGCAATGGTTATGGATGTGCTGTGCGGTCCCTTGAGCGGTGGACTCATGGGTATCAACAAAAAGTATCAACCCGGGGACGCCCCGCCGGAAAAACTCGCAACGGCGCACTTTTTCCTCGCAATCAACATCGCCAGTTTGACCTCCGTTGAGGAATTCAAAGCCGAAATCGATCGGCAGATTCGCATGACTCGCCAAGCCAAACCGCGCAAGGGATTTGATCGCGTCACGCTTCCCGGCGAGATTGAATGGGAGTTAACGCAGGAACGGCGCGCCAATGGCATCCCACTCCACAAATCCCAGTTGCAAAACCTCGAAGCGCTTGCGGGCGAATTGGGGGTTCCAGTGCCTTGGAAAGGGAAATAAGGACACCGGCAAATGGATTGGGGAGGACAGGTTCAACTTCAGACGTGGAGCGGGCAGCTTTCTTCGAGACGAGCGGGCTGCTTGCTATATAATAAGCCGTCCGTCCTCAGTTCCAAATGCCTAAACTGTAATCTGCGCTACATCTTCTGACAAAAATTTTGCCGATATTTTCTATTGACGGCTACCGGCGTCTGTGGTATAGTTGGGACAATCCAACATTGAAGCGAAGAGCGGTACAATGATATGGCAAATCCCTCATATATCCTCTCCATCGATCAAGGCACAACGGGCACAACGGTGTTACTCCTCGACGCACGTGGGGAGATTGTATCGCACGGCTACCGTGAATTCACGCAGCACTATCCTCGCCCCGGCTGGGTGGAGCACGACCCCATCGAAATTTGGGACGTGACCCATCAGGTCATCGCAGAGCTCATCAACGCACGGGGGGATACGCACGAGATTGCGGCGATCGGGGTGACGAATCAGCGGGAAACAACGGTGGTGTGGGAGCGGAGCACCGGGAAGCCGATTCATCCGGCCATTGTGTGGCAATGCCGCCGCACAGCACAGATTTGCGCGGACCTGAAAACGCGGGAGCTGGAAGATCTGGTGCGTGCGAAAACAGGTCTTGTCATCGACCCCTACTTTTCAGCGACAAAGATTGCGTGGATTTTGGACCGGATGGATGGCGCACGTGAACGCGCGGAGCGTGGCGAACTGGCTTTCGGCACAATCGACACCTGGCTGTTGTGGCATTTGACGGCCGGCGAAGTTCATGCGACGGACTATACGAACGCTTCTCGCACAATGCTATTCAACATTGATACGCTTTCGTGGGACGATGCGTTATTGGAAATATTCCGTGTGCCGAAGTCAATCTTGCCCGAAGTGCATCCTTCAGCGAACGTCTTTGGGGAAACGAAAAATATCCCCACCTTGCCCGATGGCATTCCCATCGCCGGAGTCGCTGGAGACCAGCAATCGGCGTTGTTTGGACAGCTTTGCACACAGCCCGGCATGGCGAAGAACACCTATGGGACCGGCTGCTTCTTGATGCTCAACACCGGAGGGCAGCGGGTCGATTCCCGGTCAGGACTGTTGACGACACTGGCATGCGGTTTCGCTGAAAAACCGGTCTACGCGCTTGAGGGGAGTGTATTTATCGCCGGAGCGGCGGTGCAGTGGCTCCGGGACGGCTTGCGTATTATCGACTCCGCCTCAGAAACCGAAGCCATCGCGACGAGCGTCCCGGATTCCGGCGGCGTCTTCGTTGTCCCAGCCTTTACGGGGCTTGGCGCACCGTATTGGGACGCAAACGCGCAGGGAGCAATCCTCGGTTTGACACGCGGCACAACCCGTGCGCATATCGTCCGAGCGACCCTGGAATCGATTGCGTTTCAAGCGGCTGATGTCATCACGGCGATGCGCACCGACGCCGGAATTGAACTGGATCTGCTGCGCGTCGATGGCGGCGCCGTTGCGAACAATTTCCTGATGCAGTGTCAGGCGGATGTGTTGGGCATCGATGTGGAACGCCCGATGCGGATCGAAACAACAGGGCTTGGCGCCGCGTATCTTGCCGGGCTCGCCGTCGGTGTTTGGGACAGCGTTGCCGCCTTGGAATCGCATCGGAAAATCGACACGGTATTTTCACCACAGATTTCCTCCAATCAACAGGCGGAAAAGCGCGAAGGCTGGAAGAATGCTGTACGAAGGGTGATGAGCTAAGATGCGTTTGCAGTGGAAGTATACCCTGATTATCAACCTGTCTGTCTTAACAATCCTGGTGGCTTTTTACGTTCTTGATGATATTAAAGCGCGAAACGATCTGAATGATTTATATACGAAGGGGTTCGGGCGAGGAGTCATCTTCAAGGACATTGTAGAAACGAAAATTCGACCACTTGTCGAAGAAAAAATCGGACGTCGGCAAGCGCTCTACCGGGAGGAAATCGAATCCGCACTCCGGGAAATGAAACAGCAAACCCTTGAGATGCACAATGTTTTGGATATTAATGTGACGTTTGGACTTGATGCCGAGATTCGGGCAAGTCTCGTTTCAAATAAGAGCGAGGGTGACCGTATTAACTTAACCGGAGAAGACCTTCGTGAAATTAGAAGAAAAGGGTTTAAGATTTACAATACTCCTCCAATTAACCGCCGGTATGCAACGGCAATCATCATTCCTTACCAAACCGAGTTCATTGGAAGGGACCTCTTTGAAGAACAGATTACGGGGTTTATTCAAGTCCTTTTTGAGGTTCCTATTGCCGAATACATCTATGGGCTTCGTCTCAGGCAGCTCATTTCCCTCATCGTCGTCAGTGTATTACTGGTCTTCATTATTGATATGGCGACGACCCGCCTCATTATGCAGCCCCTGGAACGTCTGATGGAAATTATCAAACGTGCAGAAGCCGGCAACCCCGAATCTCTGCCACAGTCCTACTCGTCCAACGAAATCGGTCGCGTCACTTACAGTCTGGTGCGGATGTTGAAGCAGTGGCAGGACGCACACTCGAAGCGGATTGCCGCACTCGGACAGTTTGCCGCGGGCGTCTCCCACGAAATCCGTAATCCGCTCAATACGATCGGGATGACGGCTCAACACCTGAAGGAGCTCTTTTCACAGAGGGACATTAAATCCGAGGACATCGAAGATGCGCAAAATCTCCTGAGCATTGTGAACGATGAAATCGAACGGTTGAAGCGAATCTCTGAACAGTTTTTGACATTGAATCGACCGAAAAAACTCAACCTGGAGCCGACCAACCTCAACGCACTTTTGGACCAAGTGCTCGCGGAATTTACGCTCCCGCTGGAAAGCGCCAAAGTCAAGGTCGTCAGGGGTTATAGCGAGAATCTGCCATCGATTCAACTCGATAGGGATTTGATTCGGCAAGCGGTTTTCAATCTGATACAGAATAGCGTGCAAGCCATGCCCAAAGGGGGCCGGATTTATATCACGACCGAGTTGGAGGAGACGATTGCCGGTGAAGGTATTGCGTTGGAAATCCGTGACACAGGTGTCGGTATGCCAGAGGAGATCCAGGAGCGCGTGTTCGATGCTTACTTTACGACGAAAGAGAATGAAGGTGGAATGGGACTTGGGCTTGCCATCTCACACCAGATTATTACGGCGCACCAGGGAAAGATTGAAATCAAAAGCAAAGTCGGCATGGGCACCGCATTTAAGATCTGCTTCCCCCTGAAATGAAGACAATAATGGGGAGGGCTCATTAACCCTTTGGTTTGGTACTGAAAGCGAATTCGACGATGGAGGGAGTTTGTATGCCATCAATATTGATTGTTGATGATGAACAGGGACAACGCGCCGTTCTGCAGACCATATTGAAGCGCGAAGGCTATGATATAGAGGCGGCTGAAAATGGTGCCGTTGCCCTCGAAAAGATGGATGAAAAGATGTTTGATGTGGTCATCAGTGATATGCGGATGGCTCAGATGACAGGGCGCGAACTGCTACAGGAGATTAAGAAGCGGGATCCGGATCTTCCTGTACTGATTGTGACGGCCTTCGCTGAGTTGAACGATGCCATTAATCTGGTCGCCGTCGAAGGAGCATTCTACTATCTCGAAAAGCCGATTCAGATTGATATTCTCAAAAAGGAGATTAAACGCGCGCTGGACGTTCGTCGTGGCCTTGACGATCACGAATCTAGCGACGAAACTTCCGTGCCAGAAATTCATTTCGAGCGGATTATCGGTCAAAGTGAGCGGATGCATCAACTGTTCAAAACCATGGCTCGCATTATTCATCGCGGTGTGAATCAGATTTTAATCACTGGGGGTACAGGCACGGGCAAGGAGCTGGTTGCGAAAGCGATTCATGAGAAAGGCAAACGCAGAGACTCTCTATTTATGCCGATCAATTGTGGCGCCGTGCCGGATGATCTGATTGAAAGCGAACTTTTTGGCCACGAAAAAGGCGCGTTTACCGGTGCGGATCGACAGAAAAAAGGCTTGTTTGAAGCTGCAAATGGCGGGACAATTTTCCTTGATGAGATTGGGGACATTTCCCCGCACATGCAGAGCAAGCTGCTGAGAGTGCTTCAAGAGCGTGAAATCATGCGGGTCGGCGGCGTCGAATCGCTCAAAGTCGATGTGTGCGTTATTGCTGCCACCAATAAAGATTTGGAAGCTGGGGTCGAGGCGGGGAATTTTCGGGCGGATCTCTATTTTCGTCTCAATGTCATTCCGCTTCAGATGCCGCCGCTGAAGGAGCGGAGCGATGATATTCCACTTTTGGTTGATTTCTTTCTGCAGAAGTTCAGCGAAGAATACCCGGAGGCTGAAGCCAAGTTTGTAACGCCAAGAGCGATGTCCGCACTTCGGCGGTATGACTGGCCGGGCAATGTGCGTCAACTCGAAAATTATTTACACAGAACCTTTGTGCTTTCGGAGGGGGACGCAATCGACCTCGACGACCTCCCGCCAGAAATCTCGGATGCCTCGTTGCCGCTATCCGATTTTCACGTGGAGATCCCGGAGGACGGGATTTCGCTGGAAGGGATTATGAAGGAATACATTCGTGTCGCCTTGACCCAAACCGGCGGCAACCAGACCAGGGCCGCTGAACTTTTGGGGCTCTCCCGTCGCAGGCTTCAGAACCGAATGCTGAATTATGGGTTTAACAGCCAGGACTTCAAAACCCGATGAAACCTTTCGGAGGCTGCTCTCAAAACAGGGGGGGAAAAAGCGAGTCAGAAAAGAGGGAGAGCGAAGATAGTCGCCAGATCGAAGCAACACTTTTAGGCTGATGAATATGCCTCAATGCCTGTCAATATCGGGGAAGATTCGTTTCAATTTCCCGGGCCCACCGATCAATTCCACCCACCAAGCTTTTGACCCTCTTGAATCCAAGCTGTTGCAAAAGATAAGCCGCATCCAAGCTGCGCATCCCCTGGTGGCAATAAACGATAATCTCAGCGTAAGGATTTAATTCGGATGCCCGGTGGGGCAGGTCCCCTAGAGGGATCGACCTCGCGCCATCGAGATGGGCCGTCTGATATTCCCAGTCTTCTCGCACATCCAACAAGACAATCTCTTTACCTTCATCGATCAAGCGTTTGAGGCGTTGCGGTTGAATGGCGTATTCCGCCGGATTGAAAGGGAGAATCGCTTCTTCGGCGCTCGGTGCCGCTCTGGGTAAACTTTTCTTCGTAGAATATTTCGAGTCCTTATTGAAGAGATCTTGTAGTGCTTTTTTGATACTGTTCAGCATCAGGTCTCTCTCCTTGAATATATTATGCCAGGATAAAATCGGAATGATGATGGCGGGTTCGCATAAAAAAATCTAGTGCGGAAGTCAGTGCTTGATAACTACGTACGGCAAACACGCTTTTGAGTAATGCCTCAATTATAATCAAATTGATTGAGGAATGTCAAGGATTATACGTACGTCTGGAGGCCCGAAAATGTTGCACTCACGCCCAACGTTGGCACAGTCGGAAAGAGTGGCTCATCACTGACTTCACAATCGGTTACAACATTGGTATCTTTGTCGCGGACTTTGCTGAATGCACTGTCGATCGGTTGTAAAAGTTTAGCACCTGAATGCACCAGTTGAGTTGCCAATTTCTGTACATACTTGTTTGGGGAACCACAAATCGAAACGATGGTAGGCGGGGGTTGCGTGAGATTCTGGTCAAATTGAGATTTCCGTGAAAGGGCATAATCCGTGGAATGGTATGCGCCTGTCGATACAGGAGAAAGGATAAAAAGATGTTACAGTCGAAACCCACATCTCAATCGTTGATGATATCCCTCATCATTCATGGGCTGATGGCGTTGGGTTTAAGTGTCTATATGATTGTTCACACCGCGCCATTTCAAGATTTCATGGATGCAACCTTCCTCAAATCCCCGGACCCACCGAAACCCAAAGTCCGCAAGCCGGTGATCAAACCTGTCACCAAGCCCATCGTCCCGAGGGAATCGGCGGCTGTCGTCGAACCGCTTCAACCTCAGCCTCGCGTCACAACGGCGGCGAACCTTCGAACTGCTTCGGTAACGACGGCCAATGTCATTGAATTTTCCAACCGCCGACTCAAACTCGAAGCCCGTCCGCAGCCATATCATCCAAAAATCATCGACCTCAATCAACCGTCGCCTCACGTCGTCACCTCTGTCGATCTCCCGACCTCCGACGCTCCCGGTGCATTGGCGCTGGGCACACCCGTTGCCAGCACCGGAGGCGACGTGGCGGGATTGACCAGACGCGGGATGAGCGGAATCGTACAAGACGTGCGTGTGGTCAACGCACCGTCGCAAACAGGGATTGCTTCTCTTCTCGACACAACTTCGGCTGCCCCCAATGCCCTGGATTCGATGGTTGGAGAGATGCGACTCGGAAATCGATTGATGATTCCCATGCGTCACGACCAATTGGGCGCCCGCATCTCCACCGACCCTCAAACCGGACTGCCCACCGGCTATTTCCAATTCTGTTATGTGCGGTTTCGGCAACGGGGGATGAATCCACTTTTTCGCGTGGATCCGACCGCCCTGTCCTATCTGGTGAGATGGATGTCCGGCAGTACCCGAATCCGGGGACGAATGACCGGCCGGACGCTGTTCCTCGATGATCCCCGGCTACTGGACTCACCTATGCTTTACATGAATGGCGTGCGTGGCGTCCGTTTCCGAGCACAAGAGAAGCGGAATCTGACCCGTTATCTCGTTGAAAAAGGGGGATTTATCTTTGTGGATGATGACCACTCTGGGGGCTCGCTGGCAACCAAAGCCTTTGCCAATTCGATGCGAGCGCAGTTTCGAGACATTATCCTTGAGGCCGGCGGGAGAGAACTTCAACGCATCCCCAACGACCATCCCATCTGGAATCAGCCGTTCCAGTTGGGAGGACAGCCAGCGGAGCCAAATCGGACCGGACGCACCTGGCCAATGACCGCATTCGAGCTGAACGGGAGACTCTCTGTCGTCATCAGTTATAACGATTACAACAACGGCTGGGAAGAACCCGGCTCGGCGACTATCTCCTATGTCCCGTCGGTGCTGCGGATGGGTGCGAATTTTATGTTCTATGCCGCAACACATGGGAAGATTAGCGATTACAACCATTATGTGCCACCCGACCAGTGGCGAGAGGAGGATATACTGCTACCCAAACGCGCCCCGCAAGCGGCTTCCATTTCTGCGACTGGATCTGACGGGGAGTAGTACCGGGCTACCAGAACACGAATCGCCGGACTCCGGCGCCAATCTGAAAAAAGAGAGTATAACAATGAATCAGAGAAAAGCGAAAATGCATGTGGGTGTGCAGTACGTTGGAACGTCAAAACCGGAGCTCCAGTTTCTCGTCCGGCACGGTGTGACACACATGGATGCCACCGTCGAAAACATGGAAGTGGAAACGCTCTTGCGGCACAAGCAAGAAGCGGCAGCGGAGGGCGTCAGCCTGGAGATGACCCATATCGGCATTCCCAAGAGTATTACCCTTGCCCAGGACCCGCAGCGCGACCGGGACATCGATGCGATCTGCAGGACAATTGAGAATGCAGCCAAGGCCGGGCTCAGAGGGCTGAATTACGGCTTCTGCATTCTGCCACACCAGCGAACCGAGCACACGCCGGGGCGGGGTGGTTCCACGTACAGCACCTTCGACATCTCCAAGTATGATAACGAAACGTTGACTGAGGCCGGTCTGGTGCATCGGGACGAGGCGTTTGAACGGGTCGCCTATTTTCTGGAGCGGGTCATTCCGGTGGCCGAGGAGAACAAAGTGCAGATGGCCTGTCACCTCAACGATCCGCCGGCGCCGGTCTTAAGAGGTGTCGAACGGTGGAATTATCCGGTGTTGGAGGGTCTGAAACGCTTTGTTGAACTGGTGGACAGTCCCTACCATGGATTCAATTTCTGCTGTGGCACCGCTTCGGAAGGGTTGGCGAATCCCGGCGAAGAACTGTACGAGATTGTCCGGTATTTCGGGGAAAGGGGCAAGCTTTTCAACATCCATTTCCGAAACATCCGCGGCGGTCTGCACAACTTCCAGGAAGTCTGGCCCGACGAAGGGGATGTGGATATGTACAGGTTAGCCCAGGTCCTTCGGGATGTGGAATACCCTTATATGGTTATGCCCGACCATGCCCCGTCCCATCCGGATGACACGTCTCCGCCGGGGGGTTCCGGTCGAGTGCGGCAAGGCTGGGCGTTCCAGTTCGGCTATATCATTGCGTTGATCCAGGCGGTCAATTCAGAAGCGTAGAGGCACTCGGAAATAGACCGGAAAGGGGAGGGTTGGGGGAATCGTAGTTCGTGTCACTCTGAAAAACGTACGAGCAAATGACAATGACACAGACGAATGCAGGAGCGAATTCAGATGGATGGAGTACGAATCGAATCAGCAGCGGAGAATGGGCAATCCATCATCGACAGGGCCATTCTTAACGCCAACATCATCACCATAGACCCCCAACGTC